>NZ_JAQITG010000039.1:0-8852 GCF_028618615.1 Bartonella sp. AU15XJBT | reverse complement strand
ATAAAAAATGATCAATTTAAACACGTATAAAAAGATGGATTCTTGAGTGGATTCATATAAAATAATTACAAACAAACTATTGACTTTATTGTGTTTTTTGATATTATATCTCACATTATATGTCCAAGCGTCACGACTCGTTACGATACCACACGAAAAATTTTCAAAGAGCTTTTTATCATTACCTTTCTTATCACCTAGAGCTAGGAATGTCCTGAAACTGTCATCACGTTGATCAAGCCAATCATTATGCCTATCCGGTATAATTATTTGCCAACCTTGTTTACTTCGTGTAATGCCATCAATACTCCTAAATTTTTCAATTATCGTGAGCTTTTCTTTTCTATTGAGATAGTCTCCAATATCACGGAAATATATCTTACCATGCTGTTGTGCATTTGGATTTTTTACGAGAATGGAAATCGCTATAGGGGCACGAGAGCCAGACCCGAAAATTTTGCCACCTTCTTTACGAGAAAGTTCTCCAGAGGTTCGTTGATTACCACGTAAATGGAAAATATAAAGGCTGCTAAATTCCTCAACGAGACATTTGCGTAAACCATCCATAGCATGACCACTGATAAATCCTGCGTTCGTGACAAATCCAATAACACCACGCTCTTTTATACGGTCGCTTGCCCAGCAAATTGCTCGTATATAGCTATCATAAAGTTTGTTTCGATTTATTATTTTTGTTGAATTCGATATATATTTCTTACGAATACGATCATCTAATATGAAATAAGAGGTATTAGGATTATTATCATTAGCACTTTTTTGACCAGAAGAATAAGGGGGATTACCAAAGATAACTTCGATATTTAGTTTCTTTTGAAGTTCTAAATACTCACTGTTTTCTTTGAGTATACCGTCTATCAAGTTTTTTTCTTTAAGTGTTTGAAACGTATCAGCCAAACCAATATGCTTAAAGGGAATGTACTCACCTTTCATAAGACTATGATAAGTCGATTCAATGTTAATCGCTGCTATGTAATAAGCGAGTAAGACAATCTCATTGGCATGGATATCATGACGGAATTTATATTCCATATCCTCTGGTTTAATGAGATTGGATTGTAAAAGCCTTGTGATAAAGGTTCCAGTTCCCGTGAAAGGGTCAAGAATGGAGACACCACGTGACCCCAAGCTTTTTCCAAATTCATTGCGTAAAACATCATCAACAGAATGAATGATAAAATCAACAACCTCAACGGGGGTATAAACAATCCCAAGCCTATCGGTGGTTTTCTTAAATGCCTTGGTAAAAAAATCTTCATAAAGCTTGATAATAAGGTTTTGTCTTGCTTGGGGGGAGGTAATCCCAGAGGCACGGAATTTCACACTGTCATAAAACTCTTGTAACTCTTTTGATACTTGCTTGATATTGGTTTTATCCAACTCAGCTAAAATCTTTTCCATCGCTTGTGAGATAGCATTGTTTTGTACAAATTCATTGCCATCAAACAAGGCTTCAAATACAGGACGCGTGACAAGATGTTGTCCTAACATCTCAAGCGCTTCCTCTTGTTTGATTTCACTGTTTAAGTTGTTTTTGAGTTCTTTATGAAATGCATCAAAGGCGTGAAAGGCTTCACTGTTTTCATCAGCAAGCAGGTTTTGAAGATGGGTGATATGGTTTTGAGCAATTTCAGCAACATTGCCAGCCCATATGCCCCAGTAATCGGCAAGGGTAAATTTCTTAGCCAAAAGGGTTTTAAGGGCATTGGGAAACTCTTTATAAAAGGGTAATCTTCCTGTAACACTATGAAGGTATTTTTGTGGTTCATAGGCTGCTTTTCCAATCTCAAGCCCCGCGCTTTCTGGTTTCTCATAAACATAGATTTTATCCTCAACCGCTGTCATGCTCTTTAAGGCGCTAATCTCCAAAACATCACTAACGTCTTGCCCTAAAATCATCTGGTTAAGGGTGATTTCGAAATTCTCATCATGAGCAAGCAAAGCATTGATCACTTGCCAGACAACACTGTATCTCTTGTTGTATTTTAAAGCCTCTTCAGCAGAAATCCCAGCCGGCACCCCAACGGGTAAAATGATATAGCCTCTTTTCTTGCCTTTGGCACGGCGCATGATACGCCCCACCGCCTGTATCACATCCACTTGGCTTTTGCGCGGGTGTAAAAACATGATCGCATCAAGAGCAGGAACATCAACACCCTCAGAAAGACATCTTACATTGGTCAGTACACGACAAGTATTTTCCCCCGCATCTTCCTTTAACCAATCAAGGGCTTCATTGCGCTTCTTGGCACTTTGCGTTCCATCAATATGAGCAAAGGTACACTGAAGAGGCGGCGTCTCTTTATAGAGCTTATGAAGATTATATAATTCTTTCTGTATTTCTTGAGAATTGAATGTGTCACGGATACGTTCAGAAGTCTTGATATCTTTACAAAAAGCCAAAGCCCGACGCATAGGGTTAGGGTCATCACTCAAATCAACCTTCAGATCTATTTTAGCAAGGGCTTGATAACAGCCTATGATCTTGGTTTTATCATCAAGGATAAGTTCATAATTCTCATCGGTCATCAGATGTTGAATGGATTCACAGACTTCCTCTTCATTAACGCCTAAGATAATAATTTTATAAGGAACTAAGAGTTCATTCTTAACGGCTTTTGAGAATGTGTAAGTGTAAAGCTCTTTTCCATAAAGCGCTTCATCATCCATAGACGCCAGAATACCATTCATCTCATGGGCTTGTTTTTTGGCACTATCAGCAAAGATCTTAGGCGTTGCAGTCATATACAGACGTTTTTTACCCCGAATGATGCTGTTATCATGAACCTTGATAAATTCAGATTCATGCTTGTCTGTTCCCAATACAACCCCAGTCGTACGGTGTGCTTCATCACAAATGATCAGATCAAATTCGGGTAAATCATATTCCTTTTGTGCATCCGAAATCACTTGAATGGAATGATAAGTTGAAAAGACCACAGTCATCACATCAAGAGAGGTCTTATTGGCTTTACGCGCAAGCTCTTGAGAATCCGTGGTCGCCGGCAAGACAAGATCTGATGCATCAAGACCAGATTCATCATCCTGTTTGCCTTTACGACGTTTGCCTACTTGTGTATCCGAACAAACCGCAAAGGAACGCAACGGGACTTGTGCATCGGCTGTCCATTCACGGATTGTTTGTGACATCAAAGCAAGGGAGGGCACTAAAAACAACACACGCTTGCCTTTTCCTGCTATGGTTTCTGCTATCTTAAGACTGGTGAATGTTTTACCCGTACCACATGCCATAATCAGCTTGCCACGGTCTGCTTCTTGTAAACCTTCACAAACTCTTTCAAGCGCTTCTATCTGATGATCTAAAAGCTTTTTTTTCGGTTGCTCTTTAAGGACGGCTTGTCCTCGTTCTTTATAAGCGCCCCAATCAATTTGACTGTTTTCTAAATCAAATAGATTAATCTGTTGAATACGAACTTCTTGACCATCACAAGTGTTGTTAGCATTATCACTCCAATTGCTTTCGGTGCTATCAACGAGAATACGACGCGTAAAAATCTTTTTGCCCGACGCAGCGATAAAGCTATCAATATCTTCTTTTTTAATGATGTGAGAAGCATCATAGCATTTACATTGAATAGCCGCATATCCTCCTTGATCACGGATTGTAGCGACCAAATCAATACCAATATCACGCCCATCTTCATCATGCTCTTTCGCCCATTCATAATAGGTTTGAACCTTTTCGTATTCTTGCTTTTGAAGAGGGTCTTCACTCAAATAAACCATGACAAGGTTTTCAAACATGGTTCCTAATTCACGGGGTGATTTAGCTTGTTCGCGATAATATTCCAACAGAGAGCGTAAAGTGACGTGTTTGTTATCAGAATGATGAGGGTGAGACATAAAGGATAAGCTCCATGACAATAATGCTAGTGATTAATTCTTTTCAAAAGAATCGAAATGAAGCTTATTAAATCCATTTTGAGCAAATGGTGAAAAAAATGCAGAAAAATGCAAAAAAACGGATAAATTTTTTCAAAAGGGGTTTTTAAAGGTTGTTTATCAACAGCCCATGACACAGCGTAAGATCAGCAAAATAGTGAAATTTGCTATTCGTTTTATGATAAAAAAGACAAATGCACTATGTGCTTTAAGATATCAGAATTAGTATTTTGATAAGTTTTATGAGTCATTTTATAGATAGGTTTTGAAGGTGTAAAAATCGTCAAAACCCCTTCAAAACTTATCGAGGTTGTGTTTTGGATATCTTTAGACACAAGATTTAAAAGAACCTCTGTATGTCTCTTCTTTAAAAAATTATAAAACAAAAACCCTCAAAGATACTTCGTAAACCCTCTGTTGGTACGATAAGATCTTTGAAGGTTTTAAGGATAACAAAAAATTACAATGGCTTCATTGTTTTATGCAGTTGTTTTTAACGAAAGGATTCCATTCATAGCGTATGGTAGGTCGACCGCTTTTAGGGGTATTATCTCCAGAGATTTCACGAATATAGTTACAACGACATAAAAGCTCTAAAGCTTGCTTAACGGCTCCATTATCTGTTAAACCGTTCCAACTTCTTTGATGAATATCACGTAAAGTAAAGACATCGGGTAAATGATCACAGCGCTCGACAATCAATTTTGCCCCCTCTGTTGCTAAGCTATCCGCCGCCGCATAAAGCCTTTTGACATGACTTAACAAATATTTTTCCCATCGCAAGGCTGATAGAAGGGCATCTTTATTGATTTCAAAACGCCCCCCTTCGGTTAATTCAAAAATCAACGCAAGACTTACTATGGTCTTAGGTATTTTCAAAAGATGCGCTTGTAAGCTTTCAGAAAGGTTATTCTCTTTGGCTTCTTTAAAAATCTTTTGCATCCATTCACGAAAGATCTCTTGAGCTTCAGCAGAAAAGCGCATCACAAGAGGGTGTTCTGGTGAACCAAGGGGGGTATCATAAAGAGAACGAAATGCCCCTTCATAAGTTTTCCATGCCTCTTGATTGGGAGGTCTATCGACCCATTTCCAATCTTTTGTCTCATCGGGCCAGACAATCATTTGAAAGCGTTGTAAGAAACCATCATTGCCTTTTCCATATAAAACATTGCGTATAAAGGGCAGAATGCGCGAGGGTTGAATGCCCCCTATAATAGAAACGGTTGCATTGGGAATAAAAATGGTTCCACGCCCAATCCGGTCATAAGTAAATTGACCATCTCCATTAAAAGCTTCCAAATAAAAGGCACGCTCTGTTTGATATTCCTTGCGTTCCATATCTGTTAAGAAACCAGATAACTCATCACGCACCATCAAGAGACCGCGGGGATTTTCTTTTAAGAGTTCCCCAAGCTTTTCCACGCTCGTATCATTGACAATGAAACGAGAGACATCCTCATCATGCGCATTGTTTTTAGAGAGGGTTTCAGACAAAAGAGCATGGGCTGTTTCAAGATCTCCTTTTTTGATTGCTTTATGGGCTTGTTTTTTCTTTTCAGACTTGTCTAAAGTTTCAAGTATCCCTTCAATTTCTTGTTTTTCTTTCTGCTTTAGCCACGCTTTATACCATTTCTTTTGAAGGCAAGTGATAGGCGCTAAAGCGGCTTGCATGGTGGGTGTTTTCATGGTTGAAGGTTGACCAATCAGAGCGCCCCAGAGATTAGGAACAATCTTCCAATCATCATGTTGTTTTGGAGCAATGCGCACGCCATTGCCAATAACAGCAGCCAAACCACATAAAGCAGAGATAGCAATAAAATCCATAGGGGCTTGTTGGCTATCCGCAACGTCATAAACATAGTTCATTAATGACGTTGGCAACTGTAATAAGCTAAAAGGCTCGACGGGTAAAAGAGCCGCCGTGATAGGCTTTATTTCCCCCCAACCGTTTTGTTGCAATGCGATTTCATAAGGAATGGCTTCTAAACAAGCATTTTTATTTAAAGAGCCATTGTCGTTATCATTGTATGAAACATTTTGATTGTTGGTATCTACAATATTGTTTTTATTCTCTCTCATTTATTTATACCTTTCAGTATCAAAACATCATTGAAATCTAGACCGTAGGGAGCTTGCATGATAAAGACCTCAAATCCTTGACTATAGGCACGCGCAGCGAGGGTAAAACCTGCTTTACGCCCCGCATCATCGCCATCCATTGCAATGGTGAGACGGTCTTTGTTATGGGGTAAATTCACATGCATCATGCCATGGGTTGAAAGGGACGCCCATAAATTCACGGGCTCTGTTAATAACCCAGACAGCAAAGCCAGACCGGTTTCAATGCCCTCACAAATGACCAGATGTTTTGGATTGGCTTGACTTAATTGCACCGCGCCACCCGTTACAGATCCCAACATGGCTTTTGCTGGTTTTTGATCTGTTTTGCAGCCATTGTCTTTTAAAAAGGTTCTATGAATGGCAAAAGAACCAGCCTCCTTAACAAGAGCAACCAACGCGGGTAGTGTAACTCCAGAGGGGTGTGGACATTTGCTATGAAAGCGTAAATAAGGAGATAAGTCACATGTGATCCCACGCATGCGTAAATAGGTTTCTGCTAAAGTATTTTTGATTGGTTGGCTTTGTTGCCAAATTGCTTTTGCTCTCTCTGCTTTCTGTTTTACTCGTTTGAGATCAGCACAAAACTGTTTTGAGAAAGAGATCTTATGATCATAAGCTTTATCAAAAAAGGCTTGTTTCCCAAGCAAGCCAATTCTAATAAGCGCTTGTATGTTTTCTCTAAAAGAGCAGCCAGCATAACAATAGAGTAAGATACGCCCATCATTTCCATTGGCAAGGGATAAGCTAGGCAGCCTATCATCATGAGCGGGGCAACGGGCTGTTCCATAACGCCCATGCCAAACCCCATGCAAGGCACGTGTAATGCCCTGCGCATTCTTAAAAGAACACATCATTTTAATCCTATAACGTTGCATCATAGGACGGATTGTGCTATCTCTAGGATTGTGAATTTGAGAAAGCCTTGTCCGTCCTTACGTGACAAGTTTTTTTTATGCCACGTCGTTATAACGTTGCTGTTTTGCTTGTTCGATTACATTCAAAAGATCCGATTGTAACCAACGGGATAAAAAACCAAATTTTAAAGGTTTTGGGAGAGAGCCATTGGTAACATGACGGCGGAAAGTTGAGACACTCATATGAAGCAATTTTGCACTTTCACGGTCAGTTAAAAGAATATCATTTTCTGTCATTCTAAAATCCTTTCATAGTAAAACATAGAAACAAATCATGCCTATTTATTAAGCACATTTTGGTTCATTTTTGAAGGTATTTTATTTATAGAAAACAATATATTATCATATAATTTCTGATGTGATAATTTATGAGTTTTATTGAGAGAGAATGAGAGAGAAAGTTATCAACAGATGATGGGGTTATGCACCCCATATCTTAAGATTGACCAGTGACATAAGCCGCCCATTTATCCATGTAGACACGACGCTGTTCTAAATAGTCCGTACGACGATAGGCACGCTCTACTTTACCCCCTACCGTATGAGCTAGAATAGTTTCAGCGACCTCATAGGGGGCATCGGTTGTTTCAGCGAGCCAATCGCGTAAACTAGAACGAAATCCATGGGGGCAGGCATCAAGTTTATTTTTTTTCATATATTTTGACATAACATTCTCAGCAAGGGGACTTCGACCGGAAAAAGACAGAATGAAATCACTTTTAGAGATACAACTGGCTTGTTCAATCACTTTTAGAGCTTCTAAAGATAGGGGTACGCGAAATTCTTTTGTTGTATCACGCCTTCCTTTCATATTCTCAGCAGGAATAGTCCATATATTTCCATCAACCTGATCCTTATGAATATAACGTAAGGAATGCGTACGAACGCCTGTCAAGATGAGCAAACGCAAAGCCAGTTGTGTTATAGCTGTTGTTTGGCAAAGTGTTTTATAAAAAGCGGGTATATCTCTCCAATCCATTGCTGGTCTATTAGTGATCTTATGACGTTGTTTTCCTAAAAGAGCACGTGCTTTTTCGGTTGCTTGTAAGTCAACATCTAAACCTAGTGCAGCCGCATGTTTGAGACAAAGTTTGAGACGCATCAATGCTGTCCGAGCAGCTCCAGCTTTTGTATGCCAAATAGGGGCAAGGGTATCGCGTATCTCTGTTTGCGTAATTTCTGAAACGGGTAAACAACCTAATTTAGGGAGAATATGAAGGCGTAAAGGTAAAAACCAAATTCCATCTTTCCCATCCCCTTTTAATTCAGCTTTATGGCTTTCAAAAGCATCCACGGCAATATCTTTTAAATAATGGAGATTGCTTATTGTCTCACGCTTTTGTTTATCGCGTTCTTTAATGGGGTCACGACCCTCACGTAAAACAGAACGCCATCCTGTTGCCAATTCACGGGCTTGTTTTAAAGAAACATCTCGCAACGCTCCCAATCCCATTTCGCGACGACGCCCGTGAAGGGTATAACGATAAATCCATTGAGCACCTCCATCTTTACGCTTATGAAGAAGCAAGCCGGCACCATCATTATATTTGCCAGCCCCCAATGTTGCTACAGATCTTGCATTAAGACGGTTCATAAGGACCATTTTTACTCCTTTCTTATACAAATTTGATCCACACACTCATCCCACTTGTTATGTGCAAATGAGTGGTTTTGATTGATACAACATACACAGATTTGAAATGAGAGAATCCTACGTTATTCGAGACTCTCATTCAACATACAAAACAGTGAATTATCATTATAAATCAGTGTGTTGATCACGTGCAAAATCGCCCCGTGAAGCTGCTAATCAATTGGCAATAGAAATGCGTGCAAAGCGTTTCGGTTTAACGCTACAAGAGGCAAAAAATCCACTTTCTGGATCTTATATAGGGC
>NZ_JAQITG010000038.1:0-8904 GCF_028618615.1 Bartonella sp. AU15XJBT | reverse complement strand
CAGCATTTACAGCCGGAGTTGCGGTCTGTTTTGCGTGGCACGGCATTGGCGGATAATCAAGCGCAGTTGTTGAAATTAGCGAAGATGGAGCCGGTTGCGCAACGGCGGGTGGCAATTGCTTTGCAACAGGTTGAGGGGGATTTACGGCGGGCTGTTGATTTGGTCAATGGGATTAATACGCCTCCGCAAATTAATGAGCAGGAACGGATTTTTGCGCAGTTATTAGGGGTGTGGCAGAGAGCAGATGCGCAGACAAAGGCGCGGTTTTGTGATTATCTTGCAAGAGAACGTGGGGAGGAGCAGGCATGAAGAGGCATGGTTGCGGGCAGCTTGATTTTTTCCAAAAGCCGGTTTTTCCCTGCCGCGAACCCGTTGCGCAGATTGATTTAGGGCGGTTTCGCTCACGCATTAAGCGTGCCATGGCGCGGGCTTTGAGAGAATGCCGGGTTGAGCGCAGTGTGATTGCAGAGCGTATGGCGCATTATTTAGGGATTGGGTGTTTAAGTAAGGCCAGTTTGGATGCGTATGTTGCGGAAAGTAAGCAGGTTGATATTTCCCTGCCGCGGTTTAAGGCATTTGTGCGGGCGACAGAGGCATTTTGGCTCTGGGATGAGGTGGTGAGTGAAGATGGATTGTTGCTGTTGCAAGGGGATGAGGCGCGGTTAGCAGAGATTGCACGGTTGCAGCAGGAACAGCGGGAGATTGCAGCGCGATTGAAAGCCATGCGCGCAACGCCGGTTCGCATTAAAAGGGGGCAGCCATGAAGGAGTGGTTTCGTATTGCCGAATTGGCTGAGGCAGCTTTGCCAGGATTGCCGAAAAGTAAAGGTGGATTGCGTAAGATTTTGGCGTCCACATGGCGTCATCAAAGTGGTTTGACACGTAAAGTTAAAGGGGTTTCTCGACCTATTGTAGAAGTTCACATTTCCTTATTGCCGGAGGTTTCACGGGCGGCATTGTTGTTGCGCTCTGGAGTGGGTGTTGATGTGAAACAAACGCAAGGGGATCAAAAGACAAGCATTTGGGTGCGTTATGAGGGGCTTTCAAAGGCGCATAAAAGGCGCTGTGAAGAGCGTTTGAAGGCGCTTTGTTTTTGGGAAGATTTGCTCCATGGCGGTATGGGTGTGCATGATGCGGCAAGTTTGAGTGCGGTGCAATTTGGGGTTAGCCGGATGTCGCTTTTTAATTGGCGGCAGATGGTTGAAGGGTATGAGAGGTGAGATTGGTTGGCAGCGCTGGCGCCTTGTTATGGTGAGGAGACTGTTTCGCAATTTGCGCCGTGTCATGAGGGGGCGTGGGAGGTTTTATGTTCGGATTATTTGCGTTCCTCTCGCCCTGCTTTTTCGGCATGTTATCGGCGGATGGTTTCGGTTGCGCAGGAGAAAGGTTGGGCGCCCATTCCTTCTGAGCGGGCTTTGCGGCGTCGTTTTAAGGCGCAAGTTTCCAAAGCGGTTGTGGCGTTAGCGCGTGAGGGCGAAGAAAAGGCAAAAAAGCTTTATCCCGCCCAACGGCGTGATCGCTCAAGCCTGCATGCACTGCAAGCGGTGAATATGGACGGGCATAAGCTGGATGTTTTTGTGCGTGTTCCTTGGGGAGAGAAGCCTGTGCGGCTTTATCTGATTGCCATTCAAGATCTTTATTCGGGCAAGATTTTATCATGGCGCCTATCGGATGCTGAGACTTGGGAAATCGTTCGTTTGGTGATTGGGGATATGGTGGAGGCTTATGGGATACCGGAGCGTATGACCTTGGATAATGGGCGTGCCTTTACCAGCAAGTGGATTTCTGGAGGTGTGCAAAACCGTTTTCGCTTTAAGATTAAGCCGGATGATCCGCAAGGGCTTTTGACGAGTTTGGGTGTGCAATTGCAATGGACGACCCCTTATAGCGGGCAGTCAAAACCGATTGAGCGGGCATGGCGTGATCTGGCAGAAGCGATTTCCAAACATCCCTTTTGTGCGGGGGCTTATACGGGCAATAAACCGGATGCCAAGCCTGAAGATTATGGCAAGCGTGCGATAGGATTTGAAGCGTTTAAAGCCCATGTTGGTGCGCAAATTTGTGCACACAATGCGCAAGCGGGGCGTAAGGCGGTTAATTGTGCGGGGCGCAGTTTTGATGAGACCTTTACTGAGAGTTTGCAAGCAGAGGGAACGATAGTTCGGCAAGCGAGCGCAGCACAACGGGCTTTATGGCTTTTAACCTCTGAGGCATTGCGTGCGCAGAAGGGTACGGGCGAGATCCATTTTTATGGCAATCGTTATTGGGCGCGTGAACTTAACCAGTATGCGGGGCAAAAGGTGATTGTACGTTTTGATCCGGATAATTTGCATCAAGATTTACGGGTTTATGATTTGAACAATCGGTTGCTTTGTTTGGCACCATGCCTTTGTGATGTAGGTTTTTATGACCAGCAGGCGGCGCGCTTGAATGGGCGTTTGCGTAAAGAATATGTGAAGGCTGTTAAAGCAGAAAAACAGCTAGCGGCAAAGCTTGCGCCTGATCACTTGGCCGATGTTTATGGGCGCTTTGAGAAAAAGGATGAAGCGTTCAAATCTAAGCTTCCGATAAAGCCAAAGGTGAGCCGCTTGATGCCAAACCATGTGGGGAATTTAGCTTTGACAGCAGACGATGATGAGGCTTTGGACGCCCAAGAATTCAGTCAACACTTGCATAAAGCTTTGAGAAAGCTTTCGGCGTCTGATGAGGGGCGTGAAGTGATAAAGTTTCCTAAACGATAGGAAAGGAAAGAGGGGGGATTTGTAAGAATTCTCGAAAGGAAGCTGGTTTTGTATCGCGTACCAGCTTGAAGATTTAACAAAGAAAGGGGGAGAAGTCTTAATCCATTTCAATATTTTAAATCAATACAATTAAGTTTTCAGGTGTCTTTGCCTTGATTTGAGCGCGGAGCCTTGAAGTTAGCAAGTTCCCCGATGTGTGAGAAAGAGAGGGGGATTTGTCAGGTTAGCCGTTTTAGTATCGCGTACGGCTTTAAATGTTCATTGAAGACAAAAGACAAGGGGCAAGATTTTAGCCCTTCCCCTTGTCGATGTCTAAATCAATACGAAAGGGGAATATATATGAAGTACGCGATAAATGCAACCGTTGATAAAAATCCTTGGGCGCGACCAAAAATCCAGCCCAATGGGACAGCACAAAACCGCAACAGTGATGACATTGCTTTATGGAATGAACTTGTGGATGCAGTGAGAGCTTTGGGGCAAATGAATGATTGGTCGAAAGCGGAGGTGGCGCGGCGCATTGGCATGCCGGATGGGACGTTTTCGCAATGGTATGCGGGCAGTTATGCGGGGCAATTGGGTAAGCAAAATGCGAAGGTTCAACAATGGGTTGAGGTTTTTAAAGAAACGGCGGGGTTTTTGGAAAAGATCCCTGAAAAACCAGCCTTTCAGAGGAATCGAATTGCCAGTGAGATTATTGATACTTTAACATTGGCACAAAGTACGGGGGATATGGTGATGATTACGCTTGATGCGGGCAGTGGTAAGACCGAAACCTGCCGTCATTACCGCGCAACCCGTCCGCATGTTTATCTGGTGACAGCCAGCCCGCATACGCGCAGTGTTCACGGTATTTTGAATGATATGGCAGCAGAATTGGAAGTGGTGGAATATAATCCCACCCGCTTAACGCGTGCGATTGGTAAGAGATTAGAGCGTGTGGGTGGTGGGACGCTATTGATCGTTGATGAGGCGCAAAATTTAACGGATGAGGCGATTAATCAGTTGCGCCATTTTGTTGATATTAATGGCACGGGGCTCGCTTTGGTTGGGAATGATGAAATCTCTGGGCGGTTGGTTCACCGTCAAAATGGTCCCTCTTATGCGCAAATTAAAAGCCGATTGGCAATGCATCTGAAGCGCCGCAAACCCTATAGTGAGGATATTGCAGCGCGTATTCATGATTGGGGAATTGAAGATGTTGGGGCGATAAAGTTTTTGACAGGGATAGGCTTAAAGGCTGGGGCTTTGCGGCAGATTGATAAAACCATGATGTTGGCACGTATGGCAGCGCTTGGAGATGGGTGTGAGGTGACCCTGAAACATGTCAAAGCGGCATGGAAAAACCGTGACGTGGAGGAATTGGCATGATCCCTTTATGCGACAAAGAATTATCCGATACGCTTGTTGGTCTTTATGACGATTATCAATGTGGTTTTGATATTGGAGAAAAGCTTAAATTGTGTGTGGATTTGGCTTTATCGCTTGAATTGGAATTGAGTGTTCACCGTTTGGGGGAAGCGGATGCGGTTTTGGAAGCTGAAGTTGCAGAAGTTTTGGCTGAGTGTGAAGGCTCTGATCGAGATGAAGATAAGACCAATCGTGTGATTTATATGGATTTTGGAGGCGGAAAATGATGGAACGGAACCCTTATATGGTGAGAGATTGCTTGATTGCTTTGCGCTCTGGCTTTTTGAAGTATGAGATGAATGGACTTTTTTTGCATGCACAAGATGTTCGAGAATTGAATGCGTATTTACGGCGCTTAGCAGGCTATAACCACATTTTAGGTCATGAGCTTATGCGGTGTCGTTGGCAATTGAAAGCGGGATGTGCGCCTTCTTCAGGGGATGTTTTGCCGTTTCGCCGGTTTCAGGAAAAGAAGGAGGAATTTAGCGATGAATAAACAGATTGAACTTGAAGGCACGCGTTATATGAAGGATGCAAAAGGGGCTTTGGTGCCAGTAAGCCTGATCCGCCCTGCGGATTTGTTGGAAGATGAAACGGTGCGTAAGGTTATGGGGTATGCCAAAGAGCTCTCAGCACGGATTGCGCGTTTTAACAACCATACGATTGCGGATTTGAGTGATTTTGATAGCTTGCTTGCGCAGGAATATGGTGTGGAGCGGCGTGGTAAAAAGGGCAATTGTACGTACACCAGTTTTGATGGTTTGCAACGTATTAAGGTGCAGGTACAAGAAAGCTTTGATTTTGGTCCGCAATTGCAAATTGCCAAAAGCCTTCTTGATGAGTGTTTGAATGAATGGTCTGCGGATGCGCGCCCTGAAATCCGTGCGATTATTACGCGTGCTTTTAATACGGATAAGGAAGGCAAGGTGAATCGGGGTGAAATTTTTATGCTGTTGCGCTTGGATATTGATGATCCACGTTGGAATGAGGCGATGCGGGCGATCCGTGAAGCCATTCGTGTGACAACATCTAAGGAATATGTGCGTTTTTATGAGCGTGATACATTAGAAAGCCCTTGGCGCGCTGTAACGCTTGATTTGGCGAAGACATAAAGGGAATTAGTAAGGGGATACCATGTCTTTAGCGGCTATTCATATGGGCAAACGCGCGTTAGGTCTTGATGATGAGACCTATCGCGCACTGCTTTTTCGATTGACGGGCAAGCAATCGGCAAAAGATTTGAATTTTTTAGAACAGCGCTTGGTGATGCAAGAAATGCGCGCCTATGGGGGTGGCGTCAATGGCAAGCTTTTGAGAGGAAAATATGCTAAGAAGCTTCAAGCTTTATGGATTGCAGGGTGGAATCTTGGCATTATTCGTGATCGTTCAGATAAGGCGTTGCTAGCCTTTGTGAAGAGACAGACAGGGATTGATCATATTCGCTTTTTACGCGATAGCGATGATGCGTGTAGAGCTATTGAGGCGTTGAAAAGCTGGTTGCAGCGTGAGGGTGGGGTTGACTGGAGAGGAAAAGTCCGCCAAGATTCAAGGGGAATACACCCAAGCATTGCCATTTTGTGTGCCCAATGGAAGCGTTTGAATCCCGATGTTGTGTTTGATGTGGAAGCTTTTCATCAAAGTGTTATGGCGTTAAGTGGTAAAGCTTTGGGGGAGATGGCTGGGGGCGATTTTATGCGCGTTATGAATGTTTGGGGGCGGGTCATCCGTAAAGGATTTACAAGCGAGGGGTAAGCATGCATGCACGAGGAAGTCTATAGCGATTTTCCTGCCTTATTGCGTGAAATAGCCGCTGTTGCGGGCAGTGAGGCAGCATGGAATATGATGCGTGCTTTTGGTGGACGAGAAGTTTATATCCCTGGGCGTCTTGAGAATGCGGATTGGTTGATTGAAATTGTTGGGTTTGAAGAGGCGGAGCAATTGATCAAGTATTTTTGTTTTAATGGTTCTGGTGTGCGCCTTCTTATCCCCCTTGGTAGAGATGCTGAACGGCGGCAAAAAATGATGCAAGCGCTGCAAAAGGGCTGGTCGGTAGATGCTGCAGCTGCGGTTTCTGGTATGCATGTGCGTACAGCCTATCGCTTGAAGAAGAGAATTTCTTCAAAAGAGCCCCAAGGTTTATTATTTCCAGAGTTTTATGAGTATTGAGAGTTTTGACTGACAGTGTCAGGCTTATATGGGGGGCGTGAGATTTCATAAACTGCGGATGAATTTTATTCATTGAGCGGTTTGTTATGATTTCAATAGATGCCTCTTTTCTTCATTGCCTTGTGCCTAAACTGACGCATCATGCACGTCAAGATTATATTATTGTTGAGATGGCACGCGCATTGCCTGAAGTTTTGTCTTATGGCGCACTCACGACGCATTTGCGTATTGCGCATTTTTTAAGCCAATGTGCCCATGAGAGTGATGGCTTTTTTACCCTGCGTGAATATGCCTCAGGGCGTGCTTATGAGGGGCGGCGTGATTTAGGCAATGTTAAGCCTGGGGATGGGGTGCGCTTTAAAGGGCGTGGTTTGATCCAGTTGACGGGGCGGAAGAATTATCAACGCTTTACCCAGTTTTGGTGCTCAGTTGATGAACAAGCGGTTGATTGTGAGGCATTTCCAGAAGTGCTGGAACAGTTTCCAGCAGCGCTTTGGTCGGCTGTTTGGTTTTGGCAGATGAAAGGCTTAAATAAGCTTGCTGACCAAGATGATGTTGTGAGGATTACCAAGGCGATTAATGGGGGCAAGAATGGACTTGTGCAGCGTTTGACTTATTTAAACCGCGCCAAAAAGCTTTTAGGACTTTTATGCGAGGTGGAGACATGAAGCCATCGTATCGGGGGTCTCGACGTTATTTATGGTGGTCCTTTTGGTTTGCTTGGGGGGTTATTTTTTTGCTCGTTTCTGGTGGTTTGTTTGGGGCACCGCATATTGTTGATATGGCGGCGATTTCTATTCCTTCGATGGTGGCGATTATTGTTGGCAATCTGGGGGTGCATCGCGGTTTTGGTTCGTTGGATTTTTCCAATAGGAAGCATTCCCATAAGCGGCATAGCAGTTCCTATGATGGCGGGGAGATAGCGGGGTGGGGGGATAAACACAATGTTTAGCCCACTTTCAAAATTGTCTTTTGGTTTGCTTGTTTTGGCAAGTGTGATGTTAGCGGCTTTTGGCTTTATGAAAGCTGAAATTTTAAAGGCGGAAAGAGCGCGTGATTTGTATTGGCGCTTAGAGATAGCCAAGGCTTCAGCACGCGCACAGCTTGCGCAGGAGCGCCAAAGGCAAGCAGTGTTTGAAGCAGAGCATCAAGCGCAAGGGGTGATTTCGGCTCTGGAACAAAAGCTTATGAAAATGGAGGAGGTCAATGCAGTATTGCCAACTACTGGCTGTGCTATTGGGCTTGAGCGTGTGCGCTTGCTCAACAAGCAAGCCAAGGGATAGTTTTGCTTATCAGTTTTTATCGGTTGAATTGCCGCCTGTTGTTCGCATGGCGTGTAGCCGCCCTGTTTTACTGCCAGAGCATGCTTTGAATGGGCGCGAAGTGGTGCATTATTGGAGCCGTGATCGTGCTGCTTTATTGATCTGCGAACAGCGCAGAGGAGCTGCGGTTAAAGCCATTTTAATGAAGTCAAGGAGGGGTTCGTGAATTTAGATATTAGTGTGGCCAATGGTTGGTTATCGTTGTTGTTATCGATTGTTGCGATTTGTGGGGTTTTGAGAGCCTATTTTTCTTCAGGTGCGCGGGAAATGCTGAAAGATCTCGTTGTGCTTAAAGAGCGTGTACAAAAGTTAGAAACGGAGATGGACTTTTTGCCTGATCGCGATGCGTTGCAAAGATTGGAAGTGAATATGGAGAAATTGAATGGTCGTCTCAACACGCTTTCTGCGCAATTACAACCGGTGGCAGCCATTGGTGAGCGCTTGCAAGAGTTTTTACTGGAGAATGCCAAGAAATGAAAGCAGATATGGATAAAATCATCCGTGAAGAAGCGCGGCTGATTATTTTAAAAGGGCTAGCTTGTGAGCGCAGCGAAACGTTATCGAGTGCGATGATTGAGCGGTTGTTATACAGTTATGGTATCCGGCGGGATGGTGATTTTGTCCGCAATGAATTGGCTTTTATGGAAGATCAAGGGGCTGTTACGTTAAAATGTGTGGGTTCTGTTTTGCTTGCGGCTTTAACGGAACGGGGGGCACGTCATTTAGACCGGAGCTTTTCGATTGAGGGGATTAAGCGGCCTAAACGTTCATCAATAAAAGACGAGGTGAAAGATGCGCAAGGTCGGGCGTGGACGCTTAACGGCGATTGATTTATTGCCGCAAGCTTGTGATCAAATTATTGCAGAGGCGGCTGAGGCTTTAAATGGTCGTGAAAAGACGCAAAAAGCCATTTATGGTGAGTTTAAAGCGGCTTTGAAGGCTTTACAAAAGGAAACGGGTTTAAGCTTTTCTATTCCCTCTTTTTCCAGTTTTAATCGTTATTCTTTGCGTTTAGCGGTGATGTCACGGCGTCTAGAACAGACAAGAGAAATTGCAGCAAGCCTTTCAAAACGCTTTGATGCCAAAGCTTCTGACAATATTACTCTTTTGACGGCGGCGGCGATTAAAGAACTGATTTTTTCCACGTTAAGCAGTGGCAAAAACCTTTCACCAAAAGCGGCACAAGAATTGGCCAATGCGCTCAAAGGGGTTTTGGCGGCTGAACATTTGTCGACCACGAGGCGGCAAAAGTTGGAAAAGGATTTT
>NZ_JAQITG010000037.1:0-10094 GCF_028618615.1 Bartonella sp. AU15XJBT | reverse complement strand
CACGCTACAAAATCCTATTCCCCAACTTTTATTTACGTATCCCTCACTGTAAAAAAGATATATAAATACAGTAAGTTATTTTTACATAAAACTTACATGTTATCCGTGAATGGTATAACAGTAAATCCATTGAGCCTCCCCATCTTTACGCTTGTGAAGTAACCAGTCGGCGCCATTACACACTTTGCCAGCGGCCCAATGGTGTGGGGGGATAGCCCTTGGCACTTAAAACGGTTCAATTGGTGTTGTTAGTCCTTTCTTACACAATTTCACTCCATACGGTTCTCCCTGCTTGTAACGTGAAAGTGTATGATTTTGATTGATTCAACATGGAACAGGTTTGGAATGAGAGAATCTTACGATATCCGGGGGGATCGTTCAATAAGCAAAAAAAGTATATTATCTTTATCAATCAATATTTATCTATGAAGCAAAGCATATAAAGTGAACAGCAGTTAGAATCTACCGAAAAAACCAGATTTTTTACCGATTGATGGGAGTGAGAAACTTCATCTTTCAACTGGAGAGACAGTCGTGAAGTTATAAGATAACGATCATCATTATATTTATCCATCTTTCATGTTTTTTTTCTACTTAAATGTTTACAATTCACCGTATATTCTCTCCATTCTCGAAATTCTATTCAAAGCGCAGGTTGTTTTATTGAACGATTTTTACTCATTCATATAAATTTTAAAGACAACACAATCTTATAACGTTAAAGAATGTGTTACAAAATATAGAGTGGTGATTTGTATTTAAAAATCAAATTGTTGTATATAAAAATGAACGCTTAATTTTATTGAATGCTTTTGATAATTTTCATTTATTTGTCTTTTCTTTTAAAAATTTTACTTTAAAATCTCCCATATTTCTTATTAAGAAGAAGAGTTTACAGATCTACAAAGAAATTTGTAACAGATAGAACATTAACATTGAGGGAGGGGGAAATGGTCAAGAGATTTCAGATATGGAAAAAAGCTACGATTGTTGTGACTTTAGGGGGATTTTTTTCGACTGTTTATACAATAGATGTTAATAGCTTGCAGGAAGTGCATGATGGTTCGTTTTATTTTTTGAAACGTGGCATTTCTGCTTATAAAAATGGGCAGATAAATCAGGCACTTTCAGCGCTACGTTGTGCCGCTAAGAGGGGCTATATTGGTGCGAATTGGAAACTTGGCTCTATCTACGCAAACGGTGATGGTGTTCCTAAAGATGATTACAAGGCTTATCATTTTTTTGCCTATATCGTTGAAAAAGGTGCTGATCTTGGCTCAGAGGATGAAAGTTATGTTTCTGATGCATTGGTTAAGCTTGCTGGGTATATAAAAAAAGGTATTCCTCAATCTCCTGTGAGACCTAATCCTTCTTATGCTGCTCGTCTTTATATGCAGGCTGCGGTGAACTATGGGAATCCTAAAGCTCAGTATCATTTAGGAAAAATATTTTTAAAGGGAGAGGGAAGGGAGAAGAATCTTATACAAGCAGCACGGTGGTTTCAACTTTCAGCAAAAAAAGGAAATCCTTCTGCCCAAGCGATGCTTGGAAATATGTTGCTTCAAGAAGGAAAAATCATTCGCGGTGCGGCAATGCTAACTGCTGCTTATGAAAAAGCGAACGTAAAAGATAGAAATTGGATTCGCCCTTTGCAAGAGCAGGCTTTTTCTCTTTGTAATGAATTTGAGAGACGTACAGCAATTTCAATGGTTGCTGATATTTTAAAAAATAAGCACTTTTAACAATCTGATTGTAATATCTTTTATACTCTCTCATTTGTTATTAAATTCTACTTTCTTGTGTCCAAGTTTACAGTAGAGATAGCTTTTTGCGATAATATAACGGCTAATGACTTAGGATTTTAGACAAAAACTCTTGTGTTCTTGGTGTCCTTTCTTGCGGATGAGAAAAGAACTCTTTAGATGAACAGTCTTCAAGAATTGTTCCTTGATCTATGAAAATAACACGCTCCGAGACTCTTTGTGCAAATCCCATTTCATGTGTTACACAAATCATTGTCATACCTTCTTCTGCTAAACTGATCATGACATCAAGTACTTCACCTACCATTTCAGGATCTAGAGCAGAAGTTGGTTCATCAAAAAGCATAACAAGTGGATCCATGGTTAAGGCACGTGCAATAGCAACACGCTGTTGTTGCCCTCCAGAAAGTTGACCTGGATATTTATCTTTATGCTCAATGAGTCCAACGCGTTCAAGATATAACAAACCACGTTCAAGTGCTTCTTTTTTGCTTCGTTTTAGGACTTTGGTTTGTGCAATTGTCAAATTTTCTGCGACAGATAAATGGGGAAAAAGCTCGAAGTGTTGAAATACCATTCCCACCTGACTCCGCAATTTAGGCAGATTCGTTTGTTTTGAATGAACAGGTATTCCATTAATCCAAATTTCACCTTTTTGAAAGGGAACGAGAGCATTAATTGTTTTAATGAGTGTTGACTTTCCTGATCCAGATGGCCCACAAATAACAACCACTTCCCCTTTACTAATATTGGTTGTACAGCTTTTAAGGACTTGAACTTCGCCATACCAATTAGAAACATTTTTTATTTCGATCATATGAGTGGACATTTTTTCCTCGTTAGCGAATAATGGATACTTTTTTTTGTAAATATAAAACGATTTGTGACAGTGTAAAACAGATAACAAAATAGAAAATAGCCGCTAAAATATAAGCTTCTTGTTTTACACCAAAATTATTAGCAGCAATATCAAAGCCATTCAAAAGGCTATGACCGCTGATGGCATAAACAAGGGTTGTATCCTGAAAAAGAATAATGACTTGTGTTAAAAAGACTGGAAGCATATCCCTAAAGGCTTGAGGAAGAATGACAATGTACATACTTTGCCAATACGTCATCCCAAGAGCTTGCCCCGCATATTTTTGTCCTTGCGGAACTGAATTGATACCAGCACGCATAATTTCAGCAAAATAGGCTGTTTCAAATGCGGTAAAGGTAATAAGTGCTGATTTATTGGCTCCGATGGATGTCCCCGTAAAAAAAGGCAGAAGCACAAAAAACCACAAGATAACCATTACAAGTGGTATTGAACGCATAGCTGTTATGTAAATGATTGCAAACCAAGAAAGAAGTTTTATGGAAGAAAGGCGCATCATTGCTAAAAGGGTGCCGAAAACAAATCCCAATATTGTTGCAAAAAGCGTTAGAAAAACGCTAAAGAGTAAACCTGATAAAATGTAAGAACGAAATACATCAAAGGTAAAAAAAGAAAAATCAAAGTCGGAAAAATTGAAAGGAAAATAAAGTCCAAACTGAGAGCTTATGAAATTTATCATATTCAATTTCCCTTTGTTTGAAAATTAGGAATTTTGAGCATTTGTTCAATGACTGTCATCACAATGAATACGAATAAGGCTATAAGAATATAAAGAATCGTAACAAGCAAATAGTTTTCGTAAACATGGCTTATCTCTTCAATTGTTTGGTATTGAAATTGCATGAGTTCATTTATTGAAACGGCAAATGCTATAGACGAATTCTTCACAATGCCCATTGCTTCTGAAGTAAGCGGCGGCATAATTGCACGCATAGCACGCGGTAATATGATATAGCGATAGCTTTGATAAGTTGTAAACCCCATTGCCATAGCAGCATAGCGTTGTCCTGAAGGAATGGCTTCAATGCCTGAACGAACCTGTTCTGCAATACGTGCCGATGTGAAGAATCCCAACGCGCATGTTATTAAGAGAATGGGGGAAAATTTCATCGCCGGTGGATAAATCTTAGGAACAACAAAATACCATAAAAATACCTGTACAAGGAGAGGAATGTTACGCATAATTTCTACCCAAATAGCACCAATAGTGCGACATACACAATTGATGATGGACGTTTTAGGTAAAGTGCGCATTGTTCCTATAATAACACCACAAAATATAGCTAATATAAGTGAAGTGATGGACAATATAACCGTATTTTTAAAGCCATCAAGAAGTGTATCTAAATAGGTATGACTTACGCCGGGAGTGCCCAAGCATCCTGTTACCAGTGTTTGAGTAAGGTCATCTCTACAAAGGAAAGAAAAGTCCATTAATTGATATTCCCTCAAATTAGTCATTCACAAATAGGACAATAAATCAAGCGTATCTACATAGGCGGAATTTATTAAAAAGTGAACTAAAATATAAACCACACTCAATTTTTAAAGAGTGTGGTTCTTTTTTTCAAATTCTATAAATCTTTTTCTGTGTAGCTTTCCCGTGGCTTATTGTTTGGGTGATCCCAAGCATATCTTGTTTGTTTTGATAAGGGAAGATTCATAACAGTATTAGCAGGTGGAATAGGTTTCATAAACCACTTATTATAAAGCTTTTCAAGTGATTCGTCTTTAATCTGACGTAGGATACTATCGTTAATGGCTTGTTCAAAGTTTTTGTCATGTAATCTAAGCATGCAGGCGATGGGTTCGACTGAAAGTACGGTGTCAAGAATGACATAATCAGATGGATTTTTTGATTTCGCAATATGTCCAGCAAGAATTGAAGCATCCATAACAAATGCATCGGCACGACCAGATTCGAGTAATAAGAAACTATCTCCGTGATCTTTTCCTTTGACGACTTTAAAGTGAATGTTTTTTGCACGTTTGTTTTTACGAATAAGTTGAACAGATGTTGTACCGGTAGTTGTTGCAACTGTTTTTCCATTTAAATCGTCAAGAGATTTAATGTTAGAGTTTTTCTTTACAGCAATCCGAACCTCTTCAACGTATGTCGTATAAGCAAATGCTGCTTCTTTACTGCGGGCAATATCATTTGTTGTTGAGCCGCATTCAAAATCATAGGTCTTATTTTTTAAGAGAGGGATTCTATTTTGAGAAGTGATGGGAAGATAATGAATTTTAATCGGTTTACCAATTTTTTTTGAGATATCATCAATGATACGTTCTGCCATTTCTGTATGAAAACCTACATATTTATTATTACCAAGGGCGTAGGCCAAACCAGATGATTCACGGACACCTAAAGTGATTTCTCCTGTTTGTTTTATTTTTTCAAGCGTATCATTTTCAGCATGAGCGACACTTGTGAGCCCAATGGCTGCTGCTGCAATAAACATTAACAATGATTTCTTCATTTATGTCCTCCATTCATTTATTTTTATTTTAGTTACTTAAGATATACTGTTTGCACGGTGTAGCATAGTTATTCTCTTAAGTGGAATTTTTTTGTTGTCTCATGAAATAAGGACTATACTTTCTTAATTGACATTAAGGTGAATCCAAACAGGAACATGGTCGGATGGTTTTGGGTATCCCCTTACTTCTGTTTGACTATGAGCGCAAATAAGGCGATCAACCGCTTCTGGTGATAAGAGTAAATGATCAATGCGAATCCCATTATTTTTAGGCCATGCCCCAGCTTGGAAATCCCAAAAACTGAAGGAGGGCGTATCAGTGACATTCCGGATAGCATCGTACAGTCCTAAATGAAGAATACGTTGGAATGCTTTTCTTGTTTTTTGAAGAAATAAGGCATCTCGATTCCATTCTTGAGGATTTTTGGCATCTAATGGGGTAGGGATGACATTATAATCACCGGCTAGAACAAGGGGTTCTTCATAGGCAAGCAATGATTTTGCATGTGTATATAATCTTTCCATCCATTCCATCTTATAGGAATATTTTTCACTCTCAATAGGGTTTCCATTTGGCAAATAAAGAGATGCAATACGCACAACACCTTTGTCTGTTGAATAAACGGCTTCAATGTAACGTGTTTGTTCATCGTTATCGTTGCCTGGTAAGCGATGGATCACTTCATCTGGCGTTTTTTTAGAGAGAATCGCAACGCCATTAAAACTTTTTTGTCCGTGTGTTTCTATATGGTAACCTAGATTTTCAATTGCATCACGTGGAAAATTTTCATCAATACTTTTAATTTCCTGTAGACAGACTATGTCTGGCTGACTTTTCTGTAGCCATTGATACAATGTTTCATGTCGTGCTTTTATTCCGGCAATATTCCACGTTGCTATTTTCATGGTGCTCATCATTCGATATCAAATATGCAATTTAATTTGCTGCATTAATGTTTTACTGCAGTTACATCGTTGCTTTTTTATTTATAGGGCGATATTACTATGGTAAATTGATTTATCAAGAGTCCCGATAAAAGCAAATTTAAAGTTTAAAATTTAATTTATTTTCATTTTTGAAAACTTTCTGCTGTTTAGTTCTTGACGAATGTCTGTGTTCTCGCTATTAGACAAAAACATAACCGATGTGGAAGTGATCATTTATGATCGTTGAAATGGGTGTTAAAAAGATTAAAAGCAAATGCTAGTGCAAAAGGCTATTGCCTTCTCTGCTTGTGATCGGGTAAACTGTTTTTAGCAGGTGTGCCCGATTTTGTGTGTAGAATGAGGCATCTATTCCAATTTTGTTGGAGTGGATGGAAATAGAAATAGAAAAGCCCGATTGGGTGAGACGAATGTAGATCGAAAAGAGGAAGGTTGCATGCCTACCGTAAACCAGTTGATTCGTAAGCCGCGTGTAGCGCCAGTTAAACGTAATAAGGTTCCTGCTCTGCAGTCGAACCCGCAGAAGCGTGGTGTTTGTACCCGTGTTTATACAACAACGCCGAAGAAGCCTAATTCTGCTCTTCGTAAAGTTGCTAAAATTCGCTTGACGAATGGATTTGAAGTGATTGGTTATATTCCTGGAGAGGGGCATAATCTTCAAGAGCACTCTGTAGTGATGATCCGTGGTGGTCGTGTGAAAGATTTGCCAGGGGTTCGTTATCACATTATTCGTGGTTTGCTTGATACGCAAGGTGTCAAGAATCGTAAACAGCGTCGTTCAAAATATGGCGCTAAGCGTCCAAAATAATATTGAGAGACAAAGCCAATGTCCCGTCGTCATAGAGCAGAAAAGCGTGAAATTAATCCAGATCCTAAGTTTGGTGATTTGGTTATTACAAAATTTATGAATGCCATTATGTTTGATGGTAAAAAGTCAGTTGCAGAGCGTATTGTTTATGGTGCGCTTGATTCTGTAGAGAAAAAAGTAAAAACAGATCCAGTGGAACTATTTCATCGGGCTTTAGAGAATGTTGCTCCTCATATTGAGGTTCGTTCGCGTCGTGTTGGTGGTGCTACTTATCAGGTTCCGATTGATGTTCGTCCTGATCGCCGTCAGGCTCTTGCTATTCGTTGGTTGATTTCGGCGGCGCGTGGACGGAATGAGACGACGATGATTGAGCGTTTATCTGGTGAATTGATGGATGCGGCTAATAATCGTGGTTCTGCCGTGAAAAAGCGTGAGGATGTTCATCGTATGGCTGAGGCTAACCGTGCATTCTCGCATTATCGCTGGTAGAGTTTTTAAACTAAGGCAAATATAATGGCTCGCGAATATAAAATTGAAGATTATCGTAATTTTGGTATTATGGCGCATATTGATGCCGGTAAGACTACGATGACTGAACGTATTCTGTTCTATACGGGTAAGAATCATAAAATCGGAGAGACCCATGATGGTGCTTCTACGATGGATTGGATGGAGCAGGAACAAGAGCGCGGTATTACAATTACATCTGCTGCGACGACGACTTTTTGGGAAGGTAGTGACGGTCGGAAGCGTCGCTTCAATATTATTGATACGCCAGGGCACGTTGATTTTACAATTGAGGTTGAACGCTCTTTGCGTGTTCTTGACGGGGCGATAGCGTTGTTGGATGCTAATGCTGGTGTTGAACCTCAGACAGAAACTGTTTGGCGGCAGGCTGAGAAATATAGTGTCCCTCGCATGGTTTTTGTTAATAAGATGGATAAAATAGGTGCTGATTTCTATCGCAGCGTAGAAATGGTTGGTTCTCGGTTAGGGGCTAAAGCGCTTGTTGTACAGTTGCCGATTGGTGCTGAAAATGACTTTGAAGGTGTTGTTGATCTTGTTGAGATGAAGGCTTTAAAGTGGGATGGTTCTATTGGTGCTCCGGCGGTGATAGGTGAAATTCCTTCTGATTTAAGAGAAAAGGCTGAAGAGTATCGCGAGAAACTCATTGAAATGGCTGTGGAGGTTGACGAGGCTGCCATGGAGGCCTACTTAGAAGGCATTATGCCAACCAACGAGCAACTCGTTTCTCTCATTCGTAAGGGAACCGTAGAGGTTCAGTTTCATCCGGTTCTTTGTGGTACGGCTTTTAAAAATAAGGGTGTGCAGCCGCTTTTGGATGCTGTTGTCTCTTATCTTCCTTCTCCGGTTGATATTCCGGCAATTAAGGGGATTGATGTGAAGACTGAGGCTGAGACGACGCGCGAATCTTCTGATGATGCTCCACTATCTATGCTTGCTTTTAAAATTATGAATGATCCTTTTGTTGGTTCGTTGACTTTCTGTCGTATTTACTCTGGTAAAGTTCATAAAGGTATTTCTCTTGAGAATACTGTGAAGAAGAAAAAGGAGCGTTTAGGGCGTATGCTTCAAATGCATTCAAATTCTCGTGAGGATATTGAAGAAGCATTTGCTGGTGATATTGTTGCTCTTGCCGGTCTTAAGGAGACAACGACAGGGGATACGCTTTGTGATCCTTTGAAGCCTGTTATTTTGGAGCGGATGGAATTTCCAGAACCTGTTATTGAGATTGCAATTGAACCGAAAACAAAAGCAGATCAAGAAAAAATGGGTATTGCTCTTAATCGTTTGGCAGCGGAAGATCCTTCATTTCGTGTTAAGTCAGATGAGGAGTCAGGTCAGACTATTATAGCTGGAATGGGTGAGCTTCATCTTGATATTATTGTTGATCGTATGCGGCGTGAGTTTAAGGTTGAGGCAAATGTTGGGCAGCCTCAGGTTGCTTATCGTGAGTCAATTACTAAAATGGCGGAAATTGATTACACTCATAAGAAGCAATCAGGTGGTGCTGGTCAATTTGCTCGTGTAAAAATTATTTTTGAGCCTCATGAAGGTGATGATTTTATTTTTGAGTCGAAGATCGTTGGTGGTGCTGTTCCTAAAGAATATATTCCAGGTGTTCAAAAGGGGATTGAAAGCGTTATGGGGTCGGGGCCTCTTGCAGGATTCCCTATGCTTGGTGTAAAAGCAACTCTCATTGACGGTGGTTATCACGATGTTGATTCTTCTGTGCTGGCTTTTGAAATTGCTGCTCGTGCAGCTTTTCGTGATGGGGCAAAGAAGGCTGGTGCACAGCTTCTTGAACCGATTATGAAGGTAGAAGTCGTTACGCCAGATGATTATGTTGGTGATGTTATTGGTGATCTCAATTCTCGTCGAGGACAGATTTCAGGAACTGAAGCGCGCGGTATTGCAACGGTTGTCAATGCGATGGTTCCATTGGCAAATATGTTTGGTTATGTGAATACCCTTCGCTCTATGAGTCAGGGTCGTGCGCAGTATACAATGCAGTTTGATCATTACGAACCTGTTCCTTCGGCTGTTGCTTTGGAGATTCAAAAGAAATACGCGTAATTTCAGGTTGGTAAATTAATTTTTAACTTAGTCCTTGGCTTGGACAGAAAATGGAGAGCTCAAATGGCGAAGAGCAAATTTGAACGTACAAAACCGCATGTTAATATAGGTACGATTGGTCACGTTGATCATGGGAAGACATCATTGACAGCAGCGATTACGAAATTTTTTGGTGAGTTTAAAGCATATGACCAAATTGATGCAGCACCAGAAGAGCGCGCCCGTGGAATTACCATTTCTACAGCCCACGTTGAGTATGAAACAGAAAATCGTCACTATGCCCACGTTGATTGCCCCGGACACGCGGATTATGTGAAAAACATGATCACAGGGGCAGCGCAGATGGATGGTGCTATTCTGGTTGTTTCTGCGGCTGATGGTCCAATGCCTCAGACGCGTGAGCATATTTTGCTAGCCCGTCAGGTTGGTGTTCCTGCGATTGTTGTTTTTCTTAATAAAGTTGATCAGGTTGATGATAGCGAACTTTTAGATCTTGTAGAGCTTGAGGTTCGGGAGCTTTTATCTAAATATGATTTTCCTGGTGATGATGTGCCAATTGTTAAAGGTTCAGCGTTGGCTGCCCTTGAGGACAAGGATAAAAGCATTGGTGAAGATGCGGTTCG
>NZ_JAQITG010000036.1:0-10122 GCF_028618615.1 Bartonella sp. AU15XJBT | reverse complement strand
GTTGTTGACATGCCTTTGGCTTCTCCCCGTATAAGATTTTTAACAGCTTGCAACAAAGACCAGAGTGAAATGCCGTTAAGAGCTGTGATATAAGCCTTTGCACGTGCCTCTGGATTTGAAACTTTTTTCATTGTCAAACCGCTTTCAAGCATATCAAGAGCCTCAGCAATATCTTCAACAGACGCTTTCAAGGTAAGCAAGTTTTGGACTGTCTGATACACTCCGAAAGCTTGTTCCTCCAGTGCTGGTGTCAATTTCATGCCACTGATCAAGGTCCATGGACAATCCCTTGTTACACATCGTATCATCTGATCTGTAATGTTTTGAAGTGGATTCACTAAATCCTGCTTTACGGATAAGATTACGGATTGTTTCTCCGGTACCACCACAAGTTCTTTGATCTTTTGAAAAGTTTCCATTGTTTCCACCATTGTTGTTCGTGTTTTTTGTTTTTTCTAAATTTTCGATAGCCTTTCGCACCCAGTTACGCCAAGTTGCTTGCCAATCGATTTTGGTTGCATTTGCTCCAGCTTTTGAACGCCAGTAATCTCGAAACTTTGCGATTTCGACTTTGACACGCTTTGGAGGCAAGCCCTCTTCGATTGCAAAATCGTAATCGGGTTCAAAGTCTTCAGGCAATCGACAACCTCGATTAGCTTTTGACTGCTTGGCTTTTTTGGGAACGCTTGTCTGCTCGTGAATGGGTGGGTGGTTTTCTGATGATGTTTCGATTTGATCTAATTGGCTTTTGAGAGCATCATCCTCGATTGGCTCGTGAACCAAATCTGTTGTTTCTAAATTTTCAGAACCAATTTCTTTTTTTGCTAATACGATAGTATTAGTTTTTTTATTATATATGTTAATGTTATATGGTATCGTTTCCGTATCGCTTTCGTATTCATTCCGTATAGAATTCGTATCGCCTTCGTATTTAGCTTGTATAGATTTCGTATTATGCTTTACGTCTTTTTCTTTAGATTTTTTCCATCTAGCACTAACAGCTTTTGATGCCGCTTCTGATTTTCCGGCGCTATCACTTAATTCTGCTTCAACATCTAGATTCCATAAACGACCGTCTGCTAAACG
Source organism: Bartonella sp. AU15XJBT (assembly GCF_028618615.1). NCBI lineage: Bacteria > Pseudomonadati > Pseudomonadota > Alphaproteobacteria > Hyphomicrobiales > Bartonellaceae > Bartonella > Bartonella sp. AU15XJBT. The sequence goes on along the minus strand of NZ_JAQITG010000036.1, from coordinate 9,036 downwards.
AATAATATGACCCGTACTCTGTAAAACATCTAATGCTTTGACAAATGCTTTTACTGAATAGCCAGTATAATTAGCCCAAACCTTAATGTTATTTAAAAGAGGTTCACCTGTGTGAAGCATTTGCAACCGTAATCTCATATATATATTCCCTTCAATAGAAGACAAATAAGTGAGATCAAGAATCCATTTATCAGCAAAAAGCCTTGTCCATGGTATTTTACTGGACATGCATACCCCCTTCTTTCTTTAAATATAAAATTGCCAAAGCATCTGCTTCATTGTCATCACAAGGCGCGTGACCTTTTGCACGCATTGCCTTAATCATTTCTTCTTTTGAAGCATTTCCTTTTCCTGTCGTCGCTTTCTTAATGGTACCAACGGGAATGCCTTCATACGGTATCTGATGATGTTCACACCAAGCTGTTAATGTTGCTAGAAAGCCCCCATAAACATGAGAAGCGTCTGTACCCACATGCCGACGTACCTCTTCGAAATACACCGCATCAATTTCATCAACAGACCTTTTTAGTTCAGTAAGCCATTTCTTAAAGCGCAGATAACGCATACCACCGCCTTCAAAACGACGTGATTGAAAATGTTCTGTATCACTTGTGATAAAACCATCAGAACCGCATATAGCCCAGCCAGTCTTGGTGCCTAGATCAAGACAAAGAATGGTTTGTGCATGAGTGATCATAATTCCCCCCCTTAGGCTCTACGTATTTATATGTTTATATGCGTGCTATGACAGAGTGTGTTGTGACTGCCTGTCTTGAAAAAATGTTTTTGAAAAAGTATCCTCCCAACGATTCTAAAAAAGTGGGGGGGAGTTATGATGCAAGAATGGATAAAGATACTTTTTACAGGTTTTATGTCATTTGCTGTGTCACTTTCGGTAGCGCTTATTTTAAGAAACAAAGACCGTAAAGAAGCGACGAAGATCCGGAAAGAAGATTTAGAAAAATCTGCAAAAAAACGAAAAGAAGATTTAGACAATATAGAAAGGCAATTAGAACAGCTAAAAAACCAAACTGAAGCTGCAAAAGAGCATGTCTCCATTTTATGGGCAGAGAAACAAATACGAGACTTGGGTCCAAAGTTGAAGGTTACCATAAAAGAAGCAACAGCACATAAATATGGTAAAGACTTTTTCATTGAGGTACATGTCATCATAGAAAATCCCACAGAACAAACAATGAGAATAAATAATTTTCGGTTACACAACGAAAACCTATTTGCGCTTAATAACGGTGGTTTTTTGGGAAAACATCCAATGTATTTACAACCAGAAAATGAAAAATATATACCCTTAACAAATCCTTTTGTAGCAGATTTAGAAGCACAGATTATTTTCGATTGTTTTAATTTGGATGCACATGAAGAAACAGAATTTACTTTCACAGTTCGCCACCTAAAACCAGATATCGTAAGCACACCAATCTTTATCATTGAACACACTTCATCAAATCATGCAGAAAAAGTACTTGAAACTACTTTTTGGCCAAATTTTTTACTACCATTCGAGGAGAGTAGTCTCAAAAGCGGTTAATTTTTTCCATTAAATCTTTTTGTGTTTGAATTAAATCTTCTTGTCGACGTATTATGTTTTTCATTATTTTATCTGTCTCTTTTTCTTGCGTTTCCGTCATTTTATAAAAGTAAAAGCCAGAAAAAACATGATTACATTGACTATAAAAAACGCAATCATCGTCGCCCAACTGGAATCCATCTTTATTTCCTTTCTTCTTTAAGCCTGTGAATTGTGTTGCTGTTCATTATTATCTGTAGAAGCAGCAATAAAAGTAGACATAGAGCTAGAACTATCTTTCAACTTTTGCAGCTTGAGATAATTTATTACGGAGATAGATCCTCTTTTTTCCCACTTGCAAACAGCGGCTTGAGTTACACCAAGCATTTTAGCCATTTCTGATTGTGTCCAATTAAATTTGACCCGTATTGACTTAGTCAAATTCTTAAAATCTTCTCGTTGATCCATTTAAAAGCTCCAATTATAGCTTTGCCTTAATTTATTCATATAATTATAGTTATATAAAGTCAAGGAAATTTATCTTTATCAACGATAAAAAAATAAGGTAAGCAAAAGTATGAGTAATAAATCTAATATCATAAGCACATTAAAAAAAATTTTGACTGAGTTTAACTTAACACAAGAAGATGTGGCCAAACGGCTAAATGTAACGCAAGCTTCAGTGTCTAAGTGGTTAAAAGATTCTGATCCGCGTGGTTCTAATCGGGATGCCATTTTAGAATTATATAAAGAACTGACGGGTGATAATCACTTAACAACTTTTGTCCCTCTTATGGGCTATATCGGAGCAGGAACGCAGATAGATCCAAGCTTTGAACAAATCCCAGAAGAAGGTCTTGAACAAGTAGAAATTCCTTTTGCTTTACCTGATGATATGATCGCTTTTGAAGTTAAAGGGGACTCCATGCTTCCAGCTTATAAAGATGGAGATATGGTTATTGTAAGACGCCGCCAAATCAAAACGATAGAATCCTTCTTTGGTAAAGAAGCCGTTATTCTCACGCATGATAATAAAAGATATATAAAGAAAATTAGTAGAGGGATGAATGGCGAAATAGATTTGCTTTCTTGGAATGCACTCCCCATTAAAAATGTTAAAATTGCATGGATTGGGGAAATCTTTGCTATCTTGCCAATGGATTCTTACAGTAAAATGATTCGCTCTTATCGCTAATTATTAGCCATATTAAAAAGTACTTTTCTCTTCTTATTTTACAAGATGTTATAATAATTTTTACAAAAAATATAACTTTTTATAATTTTTTTGCTTGCTAATTTATAATTATAGTTATATAAATATATTATAAATTGATACAAACAATCGCCAAGAGGCGTTAGGGAGGAGAAATTATGGAAAAGCCAATTCTTATTCATTCCGATGAAATTTTATTAGTTGCCTACGATAAAGAGCAATACATTGCAGAGTCTGGACCACTTAATGCAAGCCAAGTTTTAAGCATTGTTGATGAGGTAGATGATGCAATCCAAATCTTTCGCATCAATCCTTCTGAGAAGAGTTGTGAAGATATCTCTGAAGATATTGCAGAAGCATATGTAGAAGCAAATATTGAAGATCTCTATGAGGATAGTGAGGTTCATTACTTTGTACGCGAAAGTGATGTTTACAATAGACTTTTAGACGAGATCGCAGACGAAAAATATAATGATGAGATCTACGGGACTTATGAAGAACAAAACAAGTTGCGTCTTTGTGATGTCATTCCTAACTATTCATCATACTACATAAAGGGTTTTTAAAAGCCCCCTCTTTTCTCAAAAAATTACAACACAAACCAATGCCGTTCTTGAGAAAGAGCGGCAAAGGGAGAGTCTAACTTAAAGGAAATAAACCATGGAAAAGAAGTACGAATTGACTGATGAAATGGATGAAGTTGGAGGACACACGCTTTACCGCATACGTGCCTTAAAAGATTTTGGAAATGTCAAAAAAGGTGACCTTGGCGGTTTTATTGAAAAGGAAGGCAATCTTAGTCATGGGGGCGATTGTTGGGTTGGAGATTATACTAGGGTTTATGATAATGCTCGTGTTTATCAAAATGCACATATTTCCGGTTATGCCTATGTTTATGGTGATGCCAAGGTTTATGAAAATGCATGGGTTTATAGCAATGCCGAAGTTTTTGGCAATGCCAATATTTATGGCAATGCGCGAGTTTTCGGTAAAGCAAATGTTTCCGGTAATACGAAGATTTACGACAAAGCTAGTATTTTGGGGAATGCCAAAGTTTATGGCAACAACTGTATTTATGGTGATGCACAAGTAACTGGAAATACAGAAGAATCCGAAAACGACTCTGTTTAAGGTAGGGGGTAATCATGGAAAAGAAGTACGAACTGACTGATGAGACAATCAAAGTTGGTAGAAAAACACTTCACCGAATTAGAGCATTGAGAGACTTTGGAGATGTTAAAAAAGGTGATCTAGGTGGATTTATAGAACATGAAGACAACCTAAGCCATGAGGGAAATTGCTGGGTAGCGGGTTCGCATAGATCATTTGACAGTGGATATGTTTTTGGAAATGCTAAGGTTTTTGGAAATGCCGTGATTTCTGATGATGCCGAGGTTTATGGTGATGCCATGGTTTATGACAATGCAGAAGTTTTTGGCGGCGCTAAGGTTTATGGTGATGCACGTATTTATGGAAATGCCAAGATTTATGAGACCGCCTTCGTTTTGGGTCGTGCATGGGTTTATGATCATGCCAAGGTTTATGGTTGTGCCGTGGTTCGTGGTCGTGCCAAGATTTATGACCATGCCAAAGTTTATGGTTTTGCTAACATTTATGGGAAAGCCCACATTCGCGACAGAACAAGAATTCTTCAAGATATAAAAATTTAACAATCAAACCAAACAACCTTTAACACATGCGTGATTCACGCCACGGGTGAGTTGCGCGTAAATGTAAGGAAATAAAGATGAGTGAGTTAACTATCACGCAAACCGAATTAGTGGAAAAAACGAACGAGTGTCAAATCAAACCAACTGCTATGGAACTTATTTTAGAAAGAGCTTTAGAAAATGATGTCGATCTGGACCGTCTCAAGAGCCTTCTCGAATTACGAGAAAAGGAGATAGAACGACAAGAGCGCCAAAACTTTGTTCGTGATCTTTCCGCTATACAAATGGAATATAAAGATATCGAACAAAACGCCCTTAATACACATACTAAAAGCCTCTATACAACGCTTGATAAATATATTGATGCTATCAAAGAACCTCTTTCAAAATATCACTTTGCTTTGTTTTCTTGTATCAAAGAGCAGAGTTCAAATAGCATAACCGTAGAAATGACTTTAAAGCATATATCGGGCAATGAGATATCAACACAAGGAACATTTCCTTTTGACACTACTGGAAGTAAAAACAACGTACAAGCGGTTGGTTCTACTATAAGCTACGCACGTCGATATCTCTTAGGCATGCTTCTTAATGTTGCAAGAAAAGAAGACGATACAGATGGAATAACGCTTCTTGCGGGTATCTCTCCTGAACAGATGAATGAAATCAAAGAATTAATTACAAAAACACAATCTGAAGAAAGTAGGCTTCTCTCTTTCATAGGAGTAAAAAAGCTAAAAGATATGTCTTATAAACAAGCACAAACCGCTTTGTTTTCTTTGAAAAAAAAGCAACGAAAACAAATGAGAAAAGCCCAACAAGAGCAAATAAACGCGTCTATACAAGATGCCAAATATATTCATATCCAAGATATTGAATATGCACCAATACAACAAAAAACGGCGGTGTGAAATGGAACAAAGAACAGCAGAGTGGTTTCAAGCCCGTTTAGGAAAAGTCACCGCTTCAAACATTTATAACGTACTCAGTAAAACAGCAAAGGGAACCCCTACAAACAAATATGAAGACTATAAAATTAAACTCATTACAGAGCGTTTAACAGAAGAAGTAAGCCAATTTTATACAACGCCTGCTATGCAATGGGGCATTGAACATGAAGAAGATGCCCTAAAAGAATATGCATTCATTTATGATACAGAGATCATAGGGTGTGGTTTTATCCAACACCCCACAATCAAAATGGCTGGTGCTAGTCCTGATGGGTTTGTTGGTGATGACGGTTTAGTTGAAGTCAAATGCCCACAATCCCCAAACCATTTACGCTTCTTTATAGATGACAATATAAAGCCTGAATATCGTGCGCAAATGCAATTCCAAATGGCTTGTACGGGGCGAAAATGGTGTGATTTTATCAGTTACGACCCGCGTTTCACGAGGCAATCAACATACTTGCGCATGAAAATCAAACGCATTCACCGTGATGAAGAACACATTGAACAGATTAATCAAGCGGTCGAAGCTTTTTTAGCAGAAATAGAACAAGAGATGCAAAAGATTTTGACAAAAGCCGCTTGACGTTATGGGGGTGCTCTCTCCTCCCAGCACCCCCACCCTCTTACCACAACTTTCAGAACATGCGTGTTTCACGCCACATGTGAATTACATCTAAAATCAAGGGGAACGGATATGGCGCACCGCCCACCTACTATCACGCAACCAGCCATTGCACGTGCTTTACGAGAAGCTAAAAAGCAAGTAGCAGAGGTTGTAGAAATCAAGCCTACTGGTGAATTATTAATTCATATCAATAAAATCGTAACACCCAGAACGACAGATAATACTTATAGCATTGATGATTTTCCACCGCTTGAAAATGAACAAGAAGACTACGATACCAGCAAAACTTGTCGTTCTGTCGACGGTATAAAGTTTTAGCCATGCCAAAACGTCGTCCACCATATCTTGTTCGTGAATGTACACGCCATGGTAAAATCATATGGTATGTACGTATTGGTCATGGAAAACGTATTAGAATACGCGGAACCTATGGAACGCAAGAGTTTGTCGATAATTATACGCTTGCTCTTAAGCAAGCGCAAAATGGCACCTCCAAGAAAAGAAAACAAACCAGACTTGTAGAGGGCTCTTTCGATTGGTTGTTGCATCAATATTTACAAAGTATGCAATGGCATAATCAATCAGAATCTACTAAAAAAGTTAAGTATAGAATTCTGAACAATGTTTCTAAACATATCGGCGAACGCGCATATAAAAGCATAGGAAAATATCATATCCTTGACGCCGTAGATAGAAGGCGTGCTACGCCCGCAGCAGCAAAACATTTTTTGACTTCTTTAAATGGTCTCTTTAATTGGGCGGTTGATAATGCCCTTTTAAATAGAAATCCTGCTTTTAATATAAAAGCACCAAAATCTCTTAACAGCGTAGGATTAGCGCCATGGCTAGAAGAGGATATCGATAAATATTATAAACAATGGGCTATCGGTACCCATGAACGCGTATGGGTTGATGTGCTTCTTTATACGGGCTTGCGCCGTGGAGACGCCGTTCGCATTGGCTGGAAAGACGTTAAAGATAATATTATTCATCTCAAAACAGAAAAGAGCCAATTTAAAACAGATGTTTTTCTTCCTATTTTACCAGAACTTGCAGAAACCCTTAAAATTGGTCCTGTAGGTGATGAAACATTCATTTGTGGTAAAGGTGGAAATAAGCTTGTAAAAGAAAGTTTTGGCAACTTATTTCGTGAAGCGTGTAATCAAGCAGGAATTAAAAAATCAGCCCATGGATTGAGAAAATTGGCAGCAACACGGGCGGCTAATGCTGGTGCTACAGTTTCACAAATGAAAGCGCTTTTTGGCTGGACAGAAGATAAAATGGCATCTCTTTATACCAAAACAGCCGATAGAAAACGCCTTGCAATAGAAGCAATTAAAAAACTTCAAAAAAACTAAGGCAATGGGTAGCAGCTAAAAAACAAACCAAAGCCTCGTCAAAATTATGAACGAAATCAAAGCTGCGTTTGAGGTGCATCAGAAACCAGAGGAGAAATAGGTGGTTGTGTCTGTTGCATTGTTTGCCATAAATTATAATTCGTTTGCATATCCAACCAAAATTTTGCTTTACTAAAACCAGCTAATTCTAATTTAATTGCAAGTTCGGTACTCATAGAAGCATGACCGTTAATCACTCTTGATAGAGAAGCTCTTGTCATATGGAGATGATCCGCTAACTTTTGTATCGTTATCCCCATTTCTTCTAAGAAAGCTACTTTTAGAACTTCGCCCGGATGTGCGGGGTTATGCATCATTTGTTTTCGTTCCTTTCATCAATGGTAATCTTGATAATCAACAAGCTCCACATCTGTTCCTATAAAGCGAAAAGTAACACGCCAATTTCCATTCACCCATATAGAATAATATCCTGTAAGTTCACCTTTAAGAGGATGCATTTTAAAGGCAGGCGCTCTCAACATTTCGAGTGTCGTAGCACTTGTTAAAGCCGTTAAGATAACGCGTAATTTCTTTACGTGATCTGGTCGAATAGCTTTTATGGAACCTGTTGTGTAAAATAATTTTAAGCCCTTATGTTTGAAACTCACAATTGCCATTAGCACCCCTTATCGTATACTATTACTATACAATTAATAAAGATAAGAGTCAAGTAAGATGCTGGAAAATCTGGTTACATATTTGGATAAAATGATTGAGAATAAGCTACAAAAAGGTTCGGGATAGACAGAGAAATAAGTTAATAAAATCAACGGAATTAAAATTCCCTTACCTTTATATAAGTTATTGATTACATATAAATATAGCATTCCCACCCCTCCGCCACAGCACTTTTATCGTGCTATAACTTCTTGATTCTATATGTCTGTAGCTTGTCAGTGGTTTTTTCACAATTTGACAGCAGGTTTTGCATCAATTTATTTTTTTTCAAATGGTTTTTAAGAGGTTCTCAAAGAGATTTCAAAGACCTTTCAAAGATCATTTAAAACCTCTTTAATGAGTCTTTATTTTTCTCTCTTAAAGGTCGCAATTTTTGATGATCAATCATTGAGCTGGAATCATATTATTTGAGAAGCAGCATCTATAAGATGTGTTCACCTCTTTGAGCATAAATTGACCGAGAGTTTTTCCGTATCCCAAACACATTATTCAAGTACATTATTAAAGAGAGAAGCGTTTGAGCAATTCGGTCAAGTTGACCGAATTGCTCTTCAGTCTGCAATTGTGCAATGTTTGCACTATTGCTTCTTTCAGCAATTGGTGCAACTTGCACCTATTCCTTACCACAACACCAAAGTACGAACTTTTGATTTTGGTCTCAATACTCTTCATCACCAATCAAAGGGTAAACATTACCCTTTGATTTTCTGTCACTGAAGAATTTCCTTTTCTCCTGTTTCCTTTCCTTGATTTGGTGCCTCAAAGGTGATTTCTGTTGTGTATCCGCTTTGTTTTTCATAGCTGTGGGTAACGGTTGCGGCTTTCCATTCTCCATTGATTTGCCCACGGAACCCTTGAAGCAGCAGCGGTTGATCCGCCATGATTTCGGGGCGCCCCGCAAGGGTCAAAGAACCACTGCCCACAGCACGGCAAAGTCGGTCTGATTCTGATGCAGCAGCAGCTTGTGCTTCT
>NZ_JAQITG010000035.1:0-10160 GCF_028618615.1 Bartonella sp. AU15XJBT | reverse complement strand
CAAAGATTGATGCGCAGTTTGCTGACTTTAGAGAGCATACCATTGATGTAGCGCGTGCTGCGGGGGGCTTTGCTGCCGCCCTTGCTGGTGGCAATGTTGATGCCGGCGCTGATGCTGCAGGCAATGCCGCAGAAAATAACTACCTCAGCAGTGCTCAACAAGCTCAGATGGAAAAAGAATTAAAGGAATGTCCTGACTTTTTATGTCAAGCAAAAGTGACTGCGAAGTGGAATGCGATTAGTGCAGGACAAGATATAAGCTTTGGGGCTGGTATGGTTGCTGGTGTACCGGCTGAAATATACGATACGGTTGATGGTTTTTTGCAAATAATCAGTTCTCCTACGGTTGGTGACTTGATACAAATAGCCAAAAATTCCAAAGAGATTTTGAAAGCGCTCAAAGATTTCTTCATCAGTGGTAAGGTTTTGGCTACCCTTGGGCATGCCTTTGCACAGCCCTATGTAGATCGCATTAATAAAATGGAGGAGGAATATGAGCGAGCCGGTGCCGGTGGTTCCTTTAATGCTGGTCTTGAATTCGGACAATTATTGACTGAAGTAGCAACGCTGTTTTTGGGAGGTGCTGGAGCAGCTAAGGAAGGTATACAGCTTGGCGAAAAGACAGTGATCAAGTTCAATGCTATGAAAGATTTTGCCCAATTTGCTTCCAAGAAAAATCTTGCCAAACTTGCAGCTCAAGGAGATCCTGACAAACTTGCGGCGAAGAAAGAACTAACCAAACTCGCTGCTAAAGAAAAAAAGAAGTGGTTAAAAAAGAAACCCACTAAATTTACCGATAGCAAATTTGGTCAGACCTATACAGTTTATCGGAGAGACGATTTGTTTGATCCTCATGCAAGGGTTAAATGGACTGAAAAAGGGGACACGGTATGGGGCACAAATGTTGAAAGGAGAAAAACAGGAAGAGCACCTATAGGGTTTGATGGTAAGCCTGTTGAGTTGCATCACCTAAATCAAACCCCTGATGGACCCTTAGCAGAAATGAGCCATGAATTTCATAAAAAATATACTTCTGTGATTCATGCTAATCCAAAAACACATCAATCGCTCATAGATAGAAAAAAATTTGAGAAGCAGAGAGAGGAATATTGGAAAGAATACGGCAATGGGCATGGAGAACAAAAAAACAGTAGTTTAGGAGGAATAATCAATATGAAATGGGGTATCATAGGTATAGATTTTGATAGATGGGGACAGGAGCATCGGCAGTAATGCTCTACGGTTAATTGAAAAGAGAAAAAACAGAGACTTATAAAATAATTGATGGAGAATAATTGATGAAAACCTATACCTTAGATGATGTTACAGTATTAGTTGATAAATATGAAGGTGATATTGTTAATTTTGCTAGCAAAGATAAGCAGGTTGATGATCTCGTGATTGAAAAAGCTGAGGAAATTCTTGGTCTGCAATTCACATCTTCCTATAAAGTTTTTTTAAAACATTATAAAGGCGGGGACATTGGTGGTTATGAAATCTATAGGCTTTATAAGGAGTGTGGAGAAGATATTCCTTTTGATGATATTGTTTTCCAAAATTTAAATGATAGAAAACGTGGTTTCGCAACACCAGAACAGCTTATCGTTTGTGATGCTGCTTTTGGTGAAACCTTTTACTTTGATTATACACAGTTTAGGGATGGTGAATGCCCACTCTATGTCATGCTTCCATCTGAAGATTGCGAATATTACGCTAGTAATTTTTATGAATTCCTTTGCAAAAGAATTATAGTACATGCGGGAGAAGATATACTTGATGGTGAACAACCAATTGAAAAGATTGAGAACACTCCTAGTCCGAAACCTATCCCTTTTTACAAGCATTTTTGGAAAAAACTATGGAAAAGGGGAAATTGATGCTGAGGAAATATCTAGTCTTTCTAGAGAACTTCAGTATTACACAAGTAATTTTTATGTAAAAGAATTATGGAACATGCTGGGGGGTAATGACGATGCAAACTAAAGATGTCACAGAGATTTTAAAAAGACTGGGCTGGGAGCCTTATCGTGATAACGTGGGGGATACTTTTGCGCATTATCATCTTCCTGACCGCATTATCGGTATTGGATATAGTGTAAAAAATTATGGAGAGAGAGGCAAAGAGTTTTTGCTTTCGGCTGATCTCACCACCGCTGCTTATTGTCTTGGCTGGGAATATTCTAGAGGTGAAAAATCACAGCGTAAATATGGAGATGTGCTGTTTTACGCGAAGGAGGATTTTAATGTTAAAGCTCCAGATCTTTCCGAAAGCCATATCACAACCGCTTTAAACAAAGTGGTTGCATGGGCGCAAGCACAGGATATTGAAAAAAAGTTGTGCGAGGAAGCTGCTGATCATTCTGCCGTTGCACAAGCATTACTTGGTGATATGGAGGCTTTAAGGAGTGATCGATCTACTCCAAAACTATCTGTGCCAGAATTTGCTGATTATAAAACAATGACATCGGATGATCGCCTGCTTTTTTTTTGCGCAAGCCTATAAAAATGGGGAGTTGGATGATATTCTAACGCGCAAAAAAACCAAACAGCGCTCGATAAGCCTCACAGCAGCAATGCGCGTTCTTAAAACACAAGGGTGGTTTGCAACGGAGCCTGGAAAAATGTGGTTGATTTTGCCCGACCGCTTTATTCAATTTGATTTTGGTTTTATACGTCTCCATGACAATTACAATGTCCGTATTGAAGCTGAAATATCTAATGAAATGATTTCTGTCGCTTGCAATTGTATTCACTATAGTGAGGAATATTGGTGCGTTTCTCCTACAAATATTTATAATTCTTTTAATACGATTGGGGGGGGAATTTTTAGTGGTTTTGGTAAAGGCATTGATATTTGTGTAGAGACATTAGATGAGCAAGAGCTTATCAAAATCTCTAAGCGGATAATACAGTGGGCGCGTACCCAAGATTTACAAGCATCAATAGAAAGCAAAACACTTATCCAAAAATATAGCTACAATATACGTATAGTCTGGCATTTGGCTTGTTTAGCATTAACAGGTCAAATTGATGTCCTGAAATCTTATCAAAGTTTTTTAGAAGCAGGTACAATTTCTGAGATTTTGGATGACAGTGAAGTAGAGAGATATATTAACCAGGCTGTTCAATTTTCCGAAGAATATCTGAAAATCCTTAATGAGCGAAAAGCCATAGATGATCGTCTTAGTTTGCAAGATTTGTCTTTTCTTAATACAGTTTCTGAAGACTTAAAAAGGATGGACTGGACAGTCTATCGTGATAAAAATTACAATTGCAATGCTTATTTTATAACGAAAGATCGTATCATTAATATAGTGTACGACCTTGATAAAAAAGGAGAGACACCATTTGTTACCTTCAAGGTTTCTCTTTCAACACTTGGTTTTTCTACAGCTTATCGATCTATTTTCATCAATACTCCCCAATATACCGTTCTTAAAGAATTAGAAGATGTGTATACTGTGTCTGGTAATGAAATTGATGAAGGTAAACTGAAGCAGATCTGTGCGGATATTTTGTGCTGGGCTGATCGACAAAATGTGAATCAAATCATCTATGATTATGCAGCTTTGCCAACAAACAGTGAATATGATCTTATAATGCGCCATTTTATTGCGCTTATTCTTATTGGGGATGTTGAGAGGCTTAAGTTTTATAAAGAGAATTTTAAAAAGGGAAACTCTTTAAGCTTTGTGAAAGGTATCACGAAATATACAATCGACAACTCTCTTACGCTTGCACGGTGTTATCGAGCAGGTTTTCCGAAAAATGCACCGATTTTGAGCTTGGATCCACAAACAGCATCTGTTGCTTCTAAAAAAATTTCTGTTGAAGTGGCAGAGGAAGTGGATGAAGCGGATGACAATGATGATCGTCTCACCATGGAAAGTGCTCATGCACTTTTAAAAAGCCTAGGCTGGTCAAGCGAGAAAATCAATGAAGATGACTATATGGCAAGCTATCAATTGGCTGATCGTGAAGTAGATATTCTTTATAACGACGAAATTGCCAAAGACTACCCGCAATTTGATAGCGCCTTTTTGATTAGCACGGGCATTCTTTCCACCGCTTGTCAATTCATTGATCCTACCTACACGGAAGATATTCCAGATATACAGCTTAATTTTGAAGCCAAGGGATTAGAAATCTTTGAACCAGAAGTTACTGCGGATCGCTTAAAGCAAGCGCTTGATGATGCGCTAGAATGGTCGGTAACAGACATTGACCTTTCTAAAAGACTTCGCTCTGATTATGGCACTGCTCCTTGGCAACGGGATGCAACGTCTAAAGCAGATAATACGGATTATGCTTTACTTCATCTTGGCGCTCTTGCTTTATTGGGTGATGTTGAGACCTTACAATCTTATCAGAAAAGCTTTACGGCAGGGGATCACCTAGGTTTTGACGAGAGCATCAATAAAACCCACCTTGAACGTGCATTAGCTTTAGGCAAAGAAGTAGCAAAGGTGAAGCAAGTGAGCTACGCTTTAATTAAACAGGTGGCAAAAGATTTTGATAGTCACTCAGAGCTTTCTAGCGAGGAATAACCTCCTTCTTGGAAGGAGAGTTTATTTAAGTCTATTTAGAACAAAGAATACATTGATTATTTTGAAAAAATTGAAGGGGCTTATGAATCATGAAATGGATAAAGAAAAAAATTATGGGAGCAGCTGAACCTGTGGAATTTAAAGGTAAAAAAGTTTATCAGGAAGATGAACTGTTTGAGTCTGAAACAGTTTCTTCTTGGAAAGAAAAAGGACAGATAGTAACAGGTACAAATCTGGAAAGAATGGTATCAGGAAGAGCTCCTATTGGAGTCGATTGTAGGCCTATTATGTTATATCCTATGACGCAAGAAGGTCCTATGGCTGAGGTTCTCTACTCATTTTATCAAGACAAGAGTTTTGTTGCGCCTATGAAGCCAAAGACAAGTTTTATCAGAAAAGTTATTTGTTGGATTTCAAAAAAAAATTCTAAGTAGGAAAAAAAGAAAAAGTAATTATTGCAAATATTGAAATAATGTCACTAAAAGGTGCTCTCTAAGCTTTAATGATCATCCCCTTTAATTCCATCATATATTGTAAATGCGAGATGATTTTACAGAGACAGATGAGAAAAGAGCTCCTTCAAGAACATGTCTCTTATGATTTTATCAATCTCGTCCCAATTCCATTGGCTATAGTAGAAAAAGATTGATCACTAGAAACACTCATTATGAGTAAAAACACGCTGTGACTTATGGAGAAAAATTTATGAAAAGTTATACTTTATCAGATGTTGCACAATATGTTGATATGCATAGTCATGTTATTAATTTTGGTACTCAAGATAATGCACCTGATGAGGTGCGAATTAAAACAGCTGAGAACACTCTTGGTTTACAATTTACCTCTTCCTATAAGAATTTTTTAAAAAATTATGGAGGAGGAGAAATAGGAGGTGAAGAAATATTCAGTATTTATGAAATCTGTTCTGGTATTCCTGCTGGTGATATTGTTTACCGAAATTTACTCGATAGAAGAGATGGTTTTACGCATCCCAAACAGCTTGTTGTCTGCACAACTGATTTTGGTGAAACCTTTTATTTTGATTATACGCAGTTTCGGGATGGTGAATGCCCACTCTATCTCAAGTTTCCACGTGATGATCCCCAGTATTACGCAAGTAATTTTTATGAATTTCTCTGTAAAAGAATTAAAGAGTATGCGGGGGAAAATTCATGAAAACCTAAACCTTGGATGATGTTATACAACTAGTTGTTAAATAGGATAATTGTTATTTATAGTCTGTTATGAAAACATCTAAAGAGAGAATAATAATTATAGAGATCAGCAAAATCCCTTTTAATAGACTTTTGTCATTTTTGTCAGTTCATTCTAGCCCCTATAGTATTTTTTTTAATGAGAGAAAATTAAAAACATTATATTTCAATGTGTTAAGATTTTACAGATCTTTAAAAAACAACCTCTATTGATAATACAACCTCTAAATTCAATCAATAATATATGTTTTGAGGGGGGGGTTACGATTTTTACACCTTCAAAACCTATAAGAAAATGAATATATATAACTTTGTTTAAACAAAGCTTTTGAAAACAATAAAACTATCATTTTAGATTACGGTATAACCTCTTAAAGCCAATGTAAAAGAAGCGTATTCTGTTAAGAGTGGATTTCTTAAAAATCTTAAAGCAATCAAAATAAGAGTATCTAAAAGTGCAAATGATTTCTTTTTAGAATAATGCATATAAACACTCTTTTTAAAGATTATATCTAATCAACTTAACAAGAGAGGTATAGATTATGGTTATAAGCTCTATACCCCTTATGAGTTTATCATACCCGTTATGTGAGCATGCTTTATAAGTTATTCAGTTTCTCTAATTTCTAATTTTGGTAAATTCTTAACGATTTTCATTGTCTCTAAACTTACAGTAATAACCCTTTGGAATAACTCTAATGGATAAGCAGGGTTGCCAATGGTTTCAACAGCATAACGATTGGCATCATTTACAATACCACTCTTTTTATCAGTCTTAACGCATTGACGCCCCATAACCCATTCAAGAGCGGGCTTGCCATTGACGATATACTCATAAGCCTCAAGAGGGATATCTGTCATGATGATATTGCTGTTATAAATGACAGTTGATTTATCTTTCTCTTTACCTGCTTTTGCGAATTTCATTTCTGTAACGTAATAGAATTTTTCAGAATTAGAGATCTTTGTTAATTTGGGATTACCCTTTTTAAAGGTCACTGGATAAGGCTCTACATCTTCATAATTTACGTGCAAATGACCGAGTTTACGCCCCGCTGTTACAAATTTCCAAAAATCATCAGCAGTTTTTACACAAGGAATGCGAGGCAACTCTTTACATAAATTATGAGCATAACGGGTACGGTAATCTTCTGAGTGTAAGATTCCATAAACGTAATAGAACAAATCATCTTTCGTAATAGTTTCATTCGGATAAGCTGCTTTAAAATGTTCTAATCCCGCATCTGTAATGGCATCACGGCGTTGTAAAGCAGAGGTTTTGTTTTCTTCTGTAGAGTTTGTAAATAAATGAGTTTGTTTCTTGTTTCTATCTTTTGAGACCATAGTGTCTTCATAAATATATCTTGGAAAGCATTGACTATTATCAATTACACATACGTCAGGCAAATTTTTAGTCATAAGAACAGAAAAGCCACTTCGTGCTCCCATAGAAGAAACTTGTATTGCTTTATTCTTTACTGCTTGCACTATAGGGAATATACGCGTTTGGTAAGCCCCATCACAGTTAAGAGCAGAATCACTATAAAGCCATTGCCTTGTAAAAGGACGATACAAACTTTTGGTAAGACAATTTTCCTTAAAGTTTAAAAACTTTCCTTTTACTAAATCTTTTTTAAGATTATAACTCCAACTTATCTTTTTCTCATCTGTATTGATAAAATCATTTACAGCCTTTTCACGTATTTTATGATCAGTATGTGGAGTATCATTAAACCGTTCTACTTCGCTATTATAGAATGTAATCATATTATTCATGTTTTTCTTTAAAATTTCACGGTTTGAGTTATATGCCCACGCATCACGGCTCGTCATAATTCCACGAGAATAAGTTTCAAAAAGCTTTTTATCATGCCCTCTTTTAACGCCTAAAGCTAAAAATGCGTTGAAACTGTCATCACGTTGATGAATCCAGTCACCATGCTTGTCTGGTGTAATTATTTGCCAGCTTTGTTCATGGGTAATACCATCAATACTGCAAAATTCGTCAAGGATCTCAAGTTTCCTTTTAGTTGTAAGATTACTACCAATGTCGTGATAGTAAATTTTACATGATTCAGTCACATTGGGATTTTTGATAAAGAGCGTTATAGCGATACCAGTCATACTACCATTGCCAAAAACATTTTCTCCTTCTTGAGCAGCACCATTACTTAACATATTTTTACGAATATCCCCCCGTAAATTAAGCACATAAATACTCGTAAATTCTTTGGCTAAAGATTTTCGTAAACTGTCCATTGTTGACTTTTCTATATAACCAGAACCAGAAACAAAACCAATTACCCCCGCATTATCAATACGGTCACTAGCCCAACGGATAGCACGAATATAGCTATCATAAAGTGCTCGTATATTCGTTACTTTCGATTGAGCAGCATAAGTTTTACGGATACGTTCATCTAATATGGGATAAGGGCTGTTTTTTGCATTATCATTTTCGTTCTTTTGTCCTACGGAATAAGGAGGATTGCCAAAAATAACTTTGATATCCAGTTTTTTCTGGTGTTCCAAATATTCACTGTTTTCTTTAAATAATTTTTGTAACAAGTCTTTCTTTTCAAGCATCCGAAACGTATCAGCCAAACCAATATGCTTGAAAGGAATATACTCACCTTTCATAAGACTATGATAAGTCGATTCAATGTTAATCGCTGCTATGTAATAAGCGAGTAAGACAATCTCATTGGCATGGATATCATGACGGAATTTATATTCCATATCCTCTGGTTTAATGAGATTGGATTGTAAAAGCCTTGTGATAAAGGTTCCTGTTCCCGTGAAAGGGTCAAGAATGGAGACACCCCGTGAACCCAAGCTTTTTCCAAATTCATTGCGTAAAACATCATCAACAGAATGAATGATAAAATCCACTACCTCAACGGGCGTATAAACAATCCCAAGCCTATCCGTGGTTTTCTTAAATGCCTTGGTAAAAAAATCTTCATAAAGCTTGATAATAAGGTTTTGTCTTGCTTGGGGGGAGGTAATCCCAGAGGCACGGAATTTCACACTGTCATAAAACTCTTGTAACTCTTTTGATACTTGCTTGATATTGGTTTTATCCAACTCAGCTAAAATCTTTTCCATCGCTTGTGAGATAGCATTGTTTTGTACAAATTCATTGCCATCAAACAAGGCTTCAAACACGGGACGCGTGACAAGATGTTGTCCTAACATCTCAAGCGCTTCCTCTTGTTTGATTTCACTGTTTAAGTTGTTTTTTAGTTCTTTATGAAAGCTCTCAAAAGCATGATAGGCTTCATTGTTTTCATCAGCAAGCAGGTTTTGAAGATGGGTGATATGGTTTTGAGCAATCTCAGCAACATTACCCGCCCAATTTTCCCAATAATCCGCAATGGCAAATTTCTTCGCAAGAAGGGTTTTAAGGGCATTGGGAAACTCTTTATAAAAGGGCAATCTCATTTGCCCTTTATAACTATGCTGCGGTTCAGGAGCGGCTTTTCCAATCTCAAGCCCCATATGTTCTGATTTCTCATGGATATGGAGTTTATCCTCAATCGCGGTCATGCTCTTTAAGGCAGCAATCTCCAAAACATCACTAACGTCTTGACCTAAAATCATCTGGTTAAGGGTGATTTCAAAATTCTCATCATGAGCAAGCAAAGCATTGATCACTTGCCAGACAACACTGTATCTTTTGTTATATTTTAAAGCCTGTTCAGCAGAAACCCCAGCAGGAATCCCAACAGGTAAAATGATATAGCCTCTTTTTTTGCCCCGTGCACGACGCATGATCCGCCCCACCGCCTGTATCACATCTACAGGACTTTTACGCGGGTGTAAAAACATAATGGCATCAAGAGCAGGGACATCCACCCCTTCAGACAGACATCTTACATTGGTGAGTACACGGCAGGTATTTTCCCCCGCATCTTCCTTAAGCCAATCAAGGGCTTTATGACGTGTTTTGGCACTTTGTGTTCCATCAATATGATCAAAGGTACAGTCAAGAGGCGGGGTCTCTTTATAGATCTTATGAAGATCATACAATTCTTTTTGTATTTCTTGAGAATTGAAGGTATCACGGATACGTTCAGAGGTTTTGATATCTTTACAAAAAGCCAAAGCCCGCCGCATGGGATTAGGGTCATCACTCAGATCGACCTTTAGATCTATTTTAGCAAGGGCTTGATAACAGCCTATGATTTTGGTTTTATCATCAAGGATAAGTTCATAATTCTCATCGGTCATCAGATGTTGAATGGATTGACTGACTTCCTCTTCATTAACACCCAAAACAATAATCTTATAAGGTGCTAAAAGTTCATTCTGAACGGCTTTTGAGAAGCTGTAGGTATAAAGTTCTTTTCCATAGAGCTCTTCATCATCCATAGAGGCGAGAACGGCATTGATCTCAT
>NZ_JAQITG010000034.1:0-10347 GCF_028618615.1 Bartonella sp. AU15XJBT | reverse complement strand
ATGTTTGTCGATTTGGTGGCGCAAAACAGACGCTTAAATGCTGATGCAATTCGTGACACAAAAGCAGAAACTTTTATAGGCACCCAAGCTATTGCGCTTGGATTAGCAGATGTGCAAGGCACCCTTGCGCAAGCTTTGGAAGCCTTAACGGATTCCATATCACAAAACCCAACATCAACAACAAAAGAAGGACAAAACACATGGCACGCACACAATACCGCGCTGAGGAAGAGGATGACGAAAAGATTGTCGACATCATCAATGACGAGGAAGAGGACGAAGACGATAATGACGTCGACAAAAACGCCGAAATCTTTGACGACGAAGAAAACGAAGATGAGGACGAAGACAATGAGGACAATGAAAACAAGCGCGAAGATATGAAAGCCGTGCTTGAAAAAGAAAGAAAGCGCGCAAAAGCACTGACCAACCTTGAAAGGCAAGCAAAGCACTTAGGCGTTTCTTTTGACGCAGCAAAAGCTATTCAAAACGGTATGAGCATCGAGAAAGCACGCCAATGTGTGTTGACGGCTGCTAGCTCTCAAAGCGCGTCTTTAAAAGTCTCGCCTTATACCCCTCATAGTGATGGGACAAGCAAAGCAAAGATTCACGCAAAATGGGAAGCAGCTTGGAGGGCAGTGAAATGAATATTGTTTATGAAGACGTACGCAATGGCGCTTATCTTGGACCCTACGACCCCGATATGTCAAACGAAGAAGTGGTGTTTGCATCAGGAGCATTCATTGAAGCGGGAACTGTTATGGGAAAGATAACCTCATCAGAAAAATATATCCCCCTTAATCCAGCAGCAACAGATGGCAGCCAAACACCGGCAGGGATTTCTTTTGCCACTGTTGACGCAACAGGCGCCGATCAACGCGCCGTGATTACAGCACGCTTATGCACAGTGAAAGCTTCTGAACTGCTATGGCCAGATGCCATCACAGATGAGCAAAAGAACGCGGCCATTCAGTCTTTCGAAGACAAAAACAACATTCTATTGCGATAGGAGAATGCACACATGGATATGAATTTTTTTAAACATGATGCTTTCTCAAGCATCACAATGATGAAAGCCATTGAAAACTATGAGTTTCAACCTGGTCTTGTAAGCTCTCTTAATCTTTTTGAGGAAGTTGAAACCAGTACCACAGTGGTTGGTATTGAACGGCGTGATAATACATTTTCGCTTATTCAAACCAGTGAACGCGGCGCACCTTTGGCAGAAGGTGATAGAGAGGGTCGTAATCTTCGGTTTTTCAAAACAACACGGATTGCCAAAAGTGATACCGTAAAATCAGAAGAAATCCAGAACCGGCGTGAATTTGGCACAGAAGATCAACTCGAGACAGCAATGAAATATATTGCCAGAAAACAAAAGAAACTGATTTCTGAAATCGAATTGACATGGGAAAATATGCAGCTTGGCGCTGTTCAAGGTGTTGTCCTTGATGCTGATGGCTCTGTCATTGTTGACTGGTACAAAGAATGGGAAATCACACCCCCAAAGCCCATTGACTTTAAACTGAATAATGAGACAACCAATGTTGCTGACAATGTTGATCGGGTCATTATGCGGATGATTGAGGCTTCAAAAGGAGCATTTTCTGATCGTTCGCGGATTATTGGGCTTTGTGGAAATGAATTCTTTTCCAAGTTGAAAAACCATAAAACAATTCGTGAAACTTATCTCAACACAGCCTTAGCACAAACACTTAATAGCGCCGGAGGTGTTGCAACACCAAGCGCAATTGGCGCGGGCAGCTTTGGCAGTTTTGACTTTGCAGGTGTCACTTTCATTAATTACCGGAGTATTCACAACTATAATGTGAGTGCGAAGGCTGGAACAAAGCGCGCCATAGGCATTAAGCCGGATGAATGTCAATTCTTTCCTGTTGATGCGCCTGGTGTATTCCAAAAAACCTTTTCCCCTGGTGAAAGCTTGGATTTTGCTAACACCGTTGGAAAGCCTCTCTACACCATGTTGATCGTTGATCACGACCGTAATGCATGGGTAAAACCGGAGGTCTACAGCTATCCGCTTTACATCTGTACACGCCCAGAAATGCTGTTTAAAGCCGTGATTGGAGCGAAATAACATGCGTTGGCACGGGCTGCTCAACAAAATGGTTAAAGATGTACGCAACACCTTTGGGCAGCCCATCATCTACACGCGAAAGGACAACCAGCAATCTTTTCGGATCACAGCGATTTACACCATTAAACATTCAGAATCGGACGCCGGTGGCAGAATCCCTACCACAATTGCAAGAAAGGAACTTGATCTTTGTATCAATGACATTGGAGGCTTACCACCAAACCCTCAAGATAATGTTGTAATCATTTCCCCTGAAAACAGCAAAGCCCCCTCTCAAGAGCACTTCATTGTCACAGATGTCCAAGCCTCAGAATCCGGTATGTATAAGCTTATCTTGCGAGAGATAAAACAATGAAACATCCACGCGAAACGATAAGGGAAAGCTTTGTTGCTTTGATAAAGGCAGCAAAGACGGCAGCTGGTGACAACGTTTTCAATATGCGTGATTTCAACTTTTCCGTTGAGAACACGCCTGCAATTAATATCTCAACACAAAGTGAAACAATTGAAGATGGCTATGATTATGGAGTAAGGCGACGCGTTTTAACGCTAGATGTTGAATGTTATGCGACATGTGAAGATGGAGCGCGTTTTGTTGACCAATTAGCATGGGAAGTTGAGGAGATTTTCTACGCTAATCCCAATCTCAACAACACCGTTGAGACATGCCGCCTGCAAAATATTGCTTTTGCCTTTGGCGATAATGGCGCTCTAGCACTCCATGGTGCAATTTTAACCTTTGAAGTCATTTATGTGACAAATATCCCCAACATGGATGAAGAAGAAGGCAGTGTAGCAAGAATTGTTGAACCTTTCTTAAGCTTTGAACCAGAAACAGGCGTGAAAAACAAAGATAAATACCATAAAATTGAAGGTGGACATGTTAGAGCGACGCGATAAAGAAATCACAGATCTAAAGAGACGTGTGGCCAATATGGTTGTGGTGGGAAAAATTAGCCATGTCGACCATAAAAATGCACGCTATCGGGTAAAAAGTGGCAATCTTGTCAGTGACTGGATTCCAGACACCCAAGCCCGCGCCGGTAAAACACGCTCTTATGAAGGGCGTGATATTGGAGAGCAAGTGGTTGTTATCGCGTCATCTGGAGATTTATCACAAGGGGTGATTGTTGGCTCCATTCATACAGATGCTAATCAAGCCGCCGATAAGGGCAGCATTCACCGAACGATATACCCTGATGGAACCAGCCTTGAATATGATGATGAACAAAACACTTATGGAATTCACATCAAATCCGGTGGAAAATTTATCCTGACAATCGCTGATGGTGTGTCACTAAAAGGTGATGGTGGCAAGCTAGAGCTTACGGCACCGGAAGGTATAAAGATTGTTTCAGAAAGCGATATAAATTTAAACGCAAAGGGCGGCATTTCTTTGAAGGCAGGTGGTAGCGTTTCACTGAATTCGAATGATAGTCTCTCTCTTCATTCTGGGAATAATGTTTCCATTCACTCAAGTGGACTAAAGCATAACGGCACCAATATTGGAAACAGCCATGTTCATGGTGGTGTTTCCCCTGGCGGTTCTATGACAGGAGGCCCCAATTGAACAGTGGAATGGACCGCACAACTGGAAAGCCATTAACCGGCATTGATCATTTGCGCCAATCAATCCTTGATATTTTGTCAACACGGATTGGTTCGCGTGTAATGCGGCGTGATTATGGTTCACGTGTTGCTGAACTTATTGATGCACCGGTTAATAATGCTTTTGCTGTTGCTCTTTATGCTGCTGTTGCTGAGGCTGTAGACAAGTGGGAACCGCGTTTTAAACTGAAAAAAATTGATTTTAAAATGGTTGAGGCTGGACAAGTTTCTTTGTCCTTTGAAGGCATTTATTTGCCATCCGGCAAGCCCATTACCATGGAAGGATTATTGATAAAATGAATGGAGTGCTTGCAAAACCCGAAATCATCACAGAACTTTCTTTTGAGGAAATACGCGCTGCTGCTCTTGCCCATTTAAAAGAGCTTTTGCCGGAATATACCCTTCTTGAAAGTGATCCGGCTGTAAAAGTCATTGAGGCTTTTAGCTATCGAGAGTTGCTTTTAAGACAGCGTATTAACGAAGCGGCACGCAACAACATTCTTGATTTTGCAACCGGTGAATCTCTTGATGCTTTAGGAAACTGGCATGGTCTTGCCCGCATGGAGGGTGAAAGTGACGAGAGATATCGTGAACGTATAGAGCTTCATGCCCGTGGTGGCAATGGTAGCGGGACAGAGCCCTATTACAAGCTTATCGCTCTCTCAAGCGATAGTCGTGTTAAGGATGCGATTGTTTACCGTAAAGGCAAAGACCCAACTATCTATGTTGCTCTTTTTGGCAACAATGAAGAAGGAACAGCCTCTGAAGATCTCATACAAACAGTCTCAGAAGCTCTGCACAGAAAAAATATCATCATGACCAATGATACAATCATTGTTCACGCTGCTGTCAAAAAAGTGCTGGATTTAGAAGCAGATGTTTGGCTGTTACCAGAAACATCTTTGAAAATTCTCACAACAATGGAAACAAATTTAAGAGCAGCATGGAGACAAGAACAAGCCATTGGTCGTGAATTAAGTTTGTCGTGGTGGATTTCAAAACTCATGATTTCTGGTGTCCAAAAAGTGATCGCCATTACACCAACAAGGGACAGTACAGTTTGTGATGAAGAAGTTTTATCGATTGGAAAAATCACCTTAAACTTCAAAGGGCGTGCGCGCTAATGGTTGGTTCCCTCCTTCCCACAAACGCAACAGAATTTGAAAAGCGCCTTGCTGATGCTTGCGATTTTCATCAAGATATTGATGATTCTGTTTTGGGGATTTCACGCGCAAAACTGATCACACGCCCTCCCCGTTTCTTGCCGTGGTTGATTGAAGAATACGGGCTTGGAGAGCTTACGCCTTATGTTCCAAACCTTTATGATTTAATTGATCAAGGGCTTGCATGGCAGAGGATACGTGGCTCTCTTGCGGCAATAGAGATGGGTTTGAGATGGCTAGAGATTTCGGCACGCTTTCAACCCGCATGGACGGGGCGCGCATGGTGGAATTCCTTTCAACTTTACTTTGATCAGTTGCCTGAACGAACACAGCTTGAAGCTATTGAAGCAATCACTGACCTTTCCAAAAGTTTGCGCTCTGATTTTCGCCGTGGGACCTATGGTTATGATGTGCAAGCCATGGAAGCCAATATGTCACGCCTTGATGACAGCATGTTGGATTCTGAGAGCGGTGTTCACTTAACAGCTGGGGGAACTTTGTTTTCCTTTGGGCGCACAACAGAGATAGAGTGCATTCTCACAAGAGAAGAAGGCAGGCTTATTGGCAATTGGATAGATGATGGGGATGAAGAGTTAAGCTGGAACCAAATCGATTATCCATGGGACATGGCAAATTTTCCGTGGTGTTCGGTCAAAAAACATGAACGCGATATGCTCATGGCAGAATGGTTTCATGGTCGCACGCTTTATCTCGTGTTAAGAGACACCCAAAATGCCGTGATTGGGTATCAAAAATGCTATGCTGTAGCGCCTGTCGAACAAGCTTTAGATGGTGTGTACAGCCATTGTGGTAACAGATTTAACCCTTCCCCAACAGGCACCTTGTTGTTTCTAGCTGCACGAACAGATTTTCACGATGTTGACGGCAAACAAGCAGCCTTTGTTTCCATTCTCGTTCACGGCATTCCCAAACAAGATATCCCTCTTGATATCCCTTTGGGCAAGCTTTGGTTGGAGACTGATGAACTGAATGGTGGTGTGGAGATACTCAAAACGCCCATTAACATTCCTTTGCGTGCCGATGTTCGCGAACAATTCAAGATTTTATTGAGGTTTTAATATGAAGCATGAAAGTGGTTTACCCTTTGCAATTGACAGATCTCGCGGCAAAGAGGAACAACAAAGCGTTGTCTTTTATGGACAGCGTCCCTTTATTCAAGGGGGTGAACTGAATGAAGTTCAAACCATTATAAGGGGACGGCATGACCGCTTGGGACGTCTTGTAGCACAAGAAGGAGACCGCGTGGAACGGGCTGATGCTTTTGTCAATAAAGAAACAAGGACCGTCACTTTAACGGATGGCAAGATCTATATCGCAGGCGATATTTTTCCGGTCTCTGAAGCTGTACTCAATAATGTTGCCATGATTGGACGTTTGGAAATTGGTGTGAAGCTGCAAAAAAAATGGATAACCCATGAGGATGATCCAGAGCTGTTGGGGCAAGTCCCTGGCACCTTGGCAGAAGGAGAGCCTGGTGCCGCACGCGAAACAGCAAAGCTTGTTTGGGCACTGAAAGAAGATACACAGCAAGGCACTTTCTTTCCGGTTTATATTTTACAAGATGGTGTTCTGATTGATCAAAAATCCCCCTCATTGCTTGAACCCGCCATGCAAGCTATTGCGACGTATGACAGAGCCCATGGGCATTATATCGTGAGTGGCTGCCGTGTAAGCGCTTTAGGAGCAAACAACGGTTGCCAAGTCTTTAGTATTCAAGAAGGGGAAGCCAATATCAATGGCTTTAAACGCAAGCGTCTAGCCGCCTTGCGCCATGAAGAGGTGGAGGATTTTTCGACAAGCGTTGTTCCAAGCGAAACGCATATTTTTGCGCCCCCAAAAGGGAAAACAAGTTTTACCTTTAAACCCTATTATTTTCCTATTGCTGATATTCAGTCTCTTTTGTTGACAAAAGAAAAAACTGTTAATGTCACCCGTGGTGCGGTTGCCGCAGGGCGTGATGGTGTTCCCGATAAAAGCATCACCGCGTTTATTAAGGTCGTTCAAGGAAGCAAGGAATTTAAAGAAGGCACAGATTTTAAAAAAACCGGAGACACCATTGATTGGGCACCCGTAGGAGACGAACCTTTAGCGGGAAGTAGCTATAAGGTGACTTATCGCTATCGTGCAAAAATCACGGCTGATAAGGTAACAGCAAAGGAAATCACCGTCTCAGGGGGGGCGCAAGGTGGGGATATTATCGTCAGTTACACTTACAAATTGCCCCGCATTGACCGTATAGGACTGAACACAGGGGGTAATGTGGTTTACATCAAAGGTATATCAGTAGACCACCCTATGGCACCCAGTGTCCCTGATGATGTGTTATCCCTTGCAACGATCACCAACAATTGGCTTGAAACGCCGGTTGTGGTCAATGATGGCACACGGGTTGCCCCCTATGATGAGATGTGGCGCTATTTTCAACGGGTGCTTTCCCTTGACCGGTTGATGCAGTTAGAGCGCATTAAAAGCAATGTTGACTCTAAAGAACCTGTTGCCAAAAAAGGCATGTTTGCAGATCCCTTTCTTGATGATCATTACAGAGATGAAGGCTTTCAACAAACGGGCGCTGTAGGCAATGGTATTTTGCAGCTTGCTATTGATCCAACATTCTATACTGCTCCTTTAAAAGCGCCTGTTACGCTTGACTGGACAAATGAAGTGATCATTGCGCAGGAATTGACAACGGCTTGCGAAAAAATCAATCCTTATCAAAATTTTGCACCCCTGCCTGGTACAGTAACCCTTGAACCCGCGACAGACTTCTGGCATGAACAGCGCACCGATTGGCTCTCTGGTGTCACCAATCAGATCATTATGGGCAGGAACCGTGGCAGAACTATCCGTAACACAGAAGTGCGTGATGATCTCATCAATGAGACTCAAGAGCAAATCGATTTTTTGAGACAAATTACCCTTCACTTTAAAATTGAAGGTTTTGGTAGTAGAGAAATCTTGGAAAGTCTTACCTTTGATGGTGTGAATGTCTTGCCAGCGAGCCGCCTTGTTGCCGATAGCAAGGGCACCCTTGAGGGCACTTTTAAGATTCCACAAAACATCACCGCTGGCACAAAAAATGTTGTGGCACGGGGAAAAGGTGGAACCATTGCAACGGGGCTTTTTACCGGTCAAGGTGTGATTGATGTGAAAGTGATGCGGCGCACCACCACTGTGAAGATATGGACGCAAGTGGACCCACAAGCGCAAGTTTTTACCCCCGATGAAACACGGCAAATCACAGGAATTGACTTTCATCTTTGCAAAATCGGCAATGAGAACCATGATCTGGTGATTGATTTGGTGACAACCGAAAATGGCTATCCGACCGCCGATATTCAAGCGCAAAGCTTTTATTCTATGAAGGGCGCAAAGAGAGGGTGGGCAGAGGCACGCTATGATGTGCCACTGTTAGTTCCCGATGACCGCTTAACGGCTTTCGTTATCAAGACAGATGATGCTGATCATTCCGTCTCTTTAGCAAAGCTTGGGGATTTTGATGCAGAACACCAGAGATACGTCTCAAGCCACCCTTACGTGACCGGTCCACGCTTTTCTTCTGTCAATGCGCAAAGCTGGACCGCCCATCAAGATGAGGCCTTAGCCTTTCGTGTGCTAGCTGCACGCTACACACAAACAGAAAAAACCATTGATCTTGGCACTTTTGATCTTGTGGACTGCTCTGATTTGCAAATCCGCGCAGCCATTGAATTGCCTTCAAGTGCGTGTTCTGTCATCTTTGAAATTGAACGAAACAACGGCACGGTTTATCAACTCCTTCCCTTTCAATTGCTCAGTCTTACTGAATATATCAGTGAAAAGGTAAAGCTTCGCGCCATTCTCAAAGGCACAGAAAAGCTCTCACCCGTCTTGTTTGCGCCTGTTCAATTAATTGCGGGGAAGATTCATAAGGAAGCCACTTATGTCACCCGTGCTTTTGCCTTTGGCGAAAAGGCAAGGTTGACCAGTTATATCAAAACATTTTTACCGGGCGGTGCAACCTTTACACTCGAGATGCAACTGGATGATGGTGCTTTCACCCCTTTGAAATTAGAGGAAACAGAACAACTCGCTGAACCGCTTTGGACAGAACGCAAATTTGTGAGCAGCGACAAAGGAGCCAAACAAGCGCGCTTGAAATTGACCCTTACCGGTGGACCAGCAGCACGGTCCATGGTGAGTGATTTTGGCGCCGGCATATTATGAGGGGAGAATGAGAGATGACAAAAACCAAAAAACTCGACATGGAATTGCCTAAAGAAGGACACTTTATCAGTTCTGAATTCCCAATCTTACGGGAAAACTTGACCAAAATTGATCAGGCAATAGCCGATGTTGAGGACAAGGTAGAGGAAAAAGCGCCTTCAAAACACATGCATAGCATAAGTGATATCACAGATCTTGAAGCAGCCTTGAAGGCCAAAATGGCAGCGGATAAAACCTTCACCTTTGCTGATTTAAGCGATATCGAGGGGGCACACGATGCAGCCAACAATTATGTTCTCTATAAATCAAGCAATAATAACTTCACCTTTGGCAGTGCTATCTCCCTGTTAGGCGCACACCAACATAAAACCGAAGATATTGTGGGGCTTGATGATTTTAGAGCTAAGATCAATGAAGATCTCACAAGCTATGGACACCTCACAAGCCCCAATGAATGGCAAAGTTATAATAAATTTACCAGCAAAGTCACTATGAGTGCTGGCTTAGAACTGTTGGGTAATTCGTCGTTTAGCCTCACCCATAATGGTGAAGTGATCACAAACTTAAGTGCGAGTGGTAGCTCGCTTAAAGGACCACTGAAAGTTGATGGTGATGTTGTTTATACGAAGGCGCAAGTGGATGCAGCCATCTTAGCAGGGATAAAGAGTCTTAAAAAAGATTTGACTGATAAAATCACCAATTGGCCGGCTCTTGCTGATGCTGAATTGCTGTATACGCAGGATGGGAAAATTCAATGGCCCGATTGGGTAACGGATAAAACCAAAGTCGAAATTACAGCCTGGGGCGGCGGCGGTAGTGGTGGTGGTGCGGATACACCAAGATTAGGCGGTGGCGGCGGCGGCGGAGGTTGTTCCGTGTGGTATGGCTACAAGGCCAGTTTAAACGGTCATCAAGATATCGTCATTGGTAAAGGAGGAGCTTCTGTTGCAAAGCGTTGTGTAAGCGGTAATTCTGGAGAAATAACAGTTGTTGGCAAAAATTTTATGACAGCTACAGGAGGAAAAGGTGGTGGAGGTGCTTACTCCTATACCTCTCATTCGGGATTTGGTGGTAGTACGACTTCCTACTATTCAGGCTCTGGTGGCGCTGGAGGTACAGGTGGAAACTTTGGTTTAGCAACAGATGAACATCTAGGAATTGCCAAAGGCGGAAATGGTTGTGCTGGAACAAGTGGAATTACGAGCAAGATAAGCGGTAACGGAGGTGATGCTGGGGGTGATACATCAAGAGGTG
>NZ_JAQITG010000033.1:0-11418 GCF_028618615.1 Bartonella sp. AU15XJBT | reverse complement strand
TAAGCGCCAAATGCTTACTGGAAATCGCTCAAAAACTAGAAGTTCCGATAAGCTTTTTTTATGCAGATCTTGTGACAGCGGATATTTTCTCAAAAGAAAATCTTTCCCACCATAATCAATACACCTATAGTGAAAAAGAATTTGCCCTTTTAAAAAGTTTCAGAGAACTCCAACCGAAAAAACAGAAGGCAATTTTATGCTTGCTCTCTGATTAGCAAAAGCACGCACATCAACATTATTCGCTCATAGAGAGCCCTTTTGGTAAAATTCATCCCCCCCTCAAAGGATAAAATTTCATCAGATTTAACCAAGCTATCCCGAATATTCCTGCTCTTTTTTCCTTCTTAAACAAGACTACTTTACAACCATAACAGAGTAAAAAATATTTTCATTTCTCTTGCCAACTTTCTGAAATTCATTTATCACTTAAAAGATATTTTGGTCGTCTACGCAACGATCAAAAGGGGTTAAAAGCCCTAAGTTCAGTACATAAAAATCGATACCACTTTACTGGTATATCCCGGATTCCGGGAGCTTTTGCTATGTCCAGGTGCGCTCTAGCACTAAAAGCAAAAGGCTGACTGAACTCAGTGCTTTTAACTCCCGGAATACCAATGCGAGGGCGCTCGCAACCGGAGGGGGGTGCAAAGTGCCAACTAAAGATCCACATTTTATCGACATTTCTATAGGCAAAAGAATTCGTCATAGACGCATTGCCATGGAACTTTCTCAAAAGGCATTAGGAAGCTTTTTAGGTGTGAGTTTTCAACAAATCCAAAAATATGAAAAAGGGTTGAACCGTGTAAGCGCCAAATGCTTACTGGAAATCGCTCAAAAACTAGAAGTTCCGATAAGCTTTTTTTATGCAGATCTTGTGACAGCGGATATTTTCTCAAAAGAAAATCTTTCCCACCATAATCAATACACCTATAGTGAAAAAGAATTTGCCCTTTTAAAAAGTTTCAGAGAACTCCAACCGAAAAAACAGAAGGCAATTTTATGCTTGCTCTCTGATTAGCAAAAGCACGCACATCAACATTATTCGCTCATAGAGAGCCCTTTTGGTAAAATTGATGCACCTCAAAGGGCAATGTTCTATCGAAAGCAACAAGCTAAATCCATCACACTAGCCCCTCACGCCATTCTTCACGCCCCCCTTCAAACAAACTCTTTTACATTCTCTTCCTCACACTCTTTTTTGCCTCGTCACGTTTAAATACAAAAAGCAATCCATCCATCCGCATATTGCCAACACAACGCATATTCTTACGGATAAGAATTTTCCCATCTCCCCACGCCTTAAACAACAGCATTTTATAGAAACCTACGAGTAAGCCCCATTCCTTCACACCATACTTTTTCCTCCTCACGCACGCCATTCCCATCCCTCTCCCATCAACACATCCTCGTCCCCCGTCTCCATCCCAACTTATCTCTCCACGCACAAGTCTCACCCGTCATCTCCCCCTTCTGCCACCCATCTTGCCCCTTCATGCACGAGACTCTTCACCTCCAAATCTTCTCACCCCATTCCACGCCATGATAAAAGCCCGACACAACCTAAGGCATACACAGCGCATAAATCTTTCACATCCTTAACTCCCCTTCCTTTTTTACAGATCAACGTTTTACGATTTTACATCTTTACAGAAAATAACAAATGAAATTTCCAAACCACCCCGCGCTACTCTGTAAACAATAATGCTCTATAATCCAACTTCTCACCCAGCCCCCCTAACTAACCTCGGATCACCGCCACTCAAACGAGGCTGATATCAAGTGCAACAAGCAATCCCTATCCCCTCACGCCTTCCTTCACGCATCCCTCCCTTTGCGCCATCAGCTCTTGTACGCACCATCCCCTCTCATTAACACACCCGTACACTTAACATAGCTCTTCATCTCATCTTGTCCTCCATTCACGAGACTCTTCACCTCCAAATCTTCTCACCCCATTCCACGCCATCTTTCAGCCCTTCGCACCACCTGCTCTTGTACGCACCGTCCCCTCTAACCTATCACACGCATTCTCTCCCTCCACCATCCCCCCTCTCATCAACGCACCAACAAACTTACCCCCTCTTCGCTCCAGTTATCCCCCCCCTTCTGCCTCCCATCTTGCCCCTCATGCACGAGACTCTTCACCTCCAAATCCTCTCACCACATTCCACGCTATTCTTCATCCCTTTGTACCACCGGCTCTTGTACACAGCGCCCCCGTTTATTTCCCACATTCCTTCTTTTCTCCAATCAATGCCCTTAACACACCTCTTCATCCAAGCTTGCCCCTCATGCACAGACTCGCTCCCCCCAACCCTCCGCTTCCATATTCCATAGCATGTGACAAACAACCAAAAACATACGCAGAACATAAATCCTCCACATCCTTAACTCCCCTTCCTTTTTACAGATCAACGTTTTACGATTTTACATCTTTACAGAAATCTGTAGACAAAATTCCGATAAAAACACTGATTAACGTGCCTCCACCCCTCACCTCAAAGGACGAAGG
The DNA here is from genome assembly GCF_028618615.1 of Bartonella sp. AU15XJBT. Lineage (NCBI taxonomy): Bacteria > Pseudomonadati > Pseudomonadota > Alphaproteobacteria > Hyphomicrobiales > Bartonellaceae > Bartonella > Bartonella sp. AU15XJBT. The sequence goes on along the minus strand of NZ_JAQITG010000033.1, from coordinate 8,906 downwards.
TTCCATCCAGCGCCAATTTATGAACAATCCGGCTTCTCACGGCCAATGACACTTGAGCAACCACTCATGCGGTTCACATAACAGTTTGCTGAAAATAGAATAGACAATTTATCCACGCCCTAAACTTTTCTCTCCGCGCCTTTGAGCATCTTCCACGATTCAAGACAAAGCTCTCCAACGACAAGATTTTGATTTATAAAGAATTTTCACTGTTTTACATATTGAATGAGAGTCTCGAATATTGTAAGATTCTCTCATTTCAAATCCTCTATATTGAATCAATCACCTCTCTTGCACGTTACAAGCAAGTAAGCCTGCGTGGCGTAAAAATTGTATAAGAACGGCATGTAACCGTCTCAAGTGCCAAAGGCTGTCGCAACATTTTAGGGCTAGCAAAGTATATGATTCCGGTTTACTCTTTTATGAAGCGTAAAGATGAAAGTGCCCGTTTCCATTACGTCTCTCAACTGTGCCTTCCACACCCTAAACACATGCCGCGTAAAAAGGATAAAAGCCCCTCTCCCCCAAAAAGCCTCCGCTTTTTTTCACAAACATTCTACATCCTCGTCCATTCACGACAGACTTCACCGCCTCACGCTTATCCCTTCCCGCCTAGCCCATCTTTCCTCACTCAACACACTTCATCTAAAGCGCTCTCCACTGAGGCTTTTCTCTCCACTTTGGATAAAATATTGTTTTATAATGATAATATAGCGTTATTCAATTTGAATGAGAATGTTGAATACCTTAAGATTCTCTCGTTAAAATTTGTTTATATTGAATCAATCACCTCTCTTGCACTTTACAAGCAAGTAAGCCTGCGTGGCGTAAAAATTGTATAAGAACGGCATGTAACCGTCTCAAGTGCCAAAGGCTGTCGCAATATTTTAGGGCTAGCAAAGCATATGATACCGGTTTACTCTTTTATGAAGCGTAAAGATGAAAGCGCCCTATAAATTTTACACACTTCATGGGGACTCTGCCCTTCTACCCTTCATAAACGCCGTCGCAAAAAGAGCTTGGGGATTTCTCATTAAAACAAGCCCGTAAATTAGTAACCCCGGTATATTTGGTAAACCCAGTATATTTGGTTTGGAGCATTCCGTTTTGCCTAAAGGTTGTGCGCCCAAAAAAACATACAATAAATATGATAAATAAAAGCGTAAAGCAATCTCCATTTTTTAAAAGACATTGCCTTAAATGCTTTTGAAAATCATAAAACTGAATAAAATGAGATGGCAAAGATGTGAAGGGAATTTTTCCCCTTAAAAACGCATCCCCATACGTTCCATGTCATTGGTGACAACACGCCATAAACGCATAAATTCTCTGCTCTTTTTTGCGTATTTCTATTTTTACGCTTTTGCATCTTTACAGAAACATCTTTATAAAATGATGACACGACCACGCTTTAAACAACCACCTTTAAAATCTCGCGGCCATTTTCACTTCAATCCCCCCTATCTTCACTTTAATCATAGATGATAAACTGGTCCCATTGACTTTATTGACCAGCGCAAAATTTTGCGATCCAATTTTGATTATCGAAAGGGTTTATAAGAAGCATTTTTACAACTTTTTAAAAGAATCTTGCTCCACATGCAGTGTTTTTTTATGATGGACAAAGATCTATTAAATGGATTCACGCTAAGAAAGTTGGACATGAGAGATTTTTTTTGATTTTTTCCTTCACCGTCTACAACGATAAATTGTTCTTATATGTCAATGTTTTTTCGTAGGAAGAATCATCATCAAAACGCTCATCCTTTTCTAAAACAAAGGCTTCACAGAGAAAGGACAGATCTAAAAAGAAGATAAAAAAAAAGGTTTGTCTCTCATAAACAAACCTCTACAGAAAATTATTTAGATAATTTTCGAAATCTTAAACTAATCCCTCTAGAAGCATTTAAGATACTTCAGAAGCACCAAAATGAATACAAGAGGTTACTTAATACAAAGTTTAAAAAAATCAAGAGCAAAAAATTATTATCATTAATGCGCCCTTAAAAAACAAGTTTTTCACTCCCCCAGCCACTCGACAATCCAACGGCTCAAACAAGCTCCCTCGCGTCGCCCCTTCAACATCGCTTAAAAATAACGCGAGCTTTAAAAAAAACGACAAGCCAAGTCTTTCTTAAAAAAAGATCAATCGCAAACACGCATAAAAGTCAATCTCTCGATAAAAGATCACTTTGAGAAGATCAAAAATTTTGATAAACTACCGCCTCAATAAAAAAGAAGCGGATTTTTCAACATCTCCGCCTCTTTAGCCGTAAAATTATGATGAGGAATAATTAAAAAAATTCAAGACTGTGAAGGGAACCAATTTGATAACAATTCATACCTTACAGGATCATCTGCGCATTGTCCGCCTCCACATTCCAGTATGGTAGAAATCAAATTTGCCGCAATTAAAAATACAAATAAGAAACTTGCTGTTTTACCCAAGATTGGAAAAGCAGAAAATTCTTTAAACTTGTGTGCCAATTCGCCTAAAATCATGACGAATGCAACAGCAAAGATACAAAGAACAGAAATAATGAAAGCCCAAGTATAAAAATGCAATCCAAAGAACGTTGAACCATATCCCAGATCATCAGGTGTGATATGCAAAAATACCTGCCGTGCAGCAACAGCACTGGTTACCATACAACCGATAATAACCATGCCATAATGGGTATTTTTCACCTTATGGTGAATATTGAGCAAGAACCCACATCCTGCCAGCATCAATCCAACGCGTTGCAACAAACAAAGGGGGCAAGGTAACTCAAATTTTACCAATTGATAATAAAAAGCGACCATCAAGACAATGGATAAACCAATCAGTCCTAGTGTATTCATAAAGATGACGAAATGAGGATTTTTTTTTTCAACATTTTCCATGGCTATTCTCTCAAAAAGATAAGTTTAAAGTAGAAGTTGCGTGATGATTAAACGTAAGAAGAATAACAACGAACAAAATAGCCCATAAAACATAACTTATATTTTTTTTGCCATACACCGTTGTTATTGCAGTGCCTAAAGCGATCAAAAATGGAAAAAACATGACTTTCAAATCTCCTTTCTTAATATTCCGGTGTTTAACTATTATTTCTTAATTATGAGGGTTCAACATATTAAAAAATTGGGCAAAAAAGAGACCATGGATTTATTATTCACAATTCATCCTTCACTTTAGTATTATCGTTATATTTATGGTATTATCGTTACATTTATGTGAAGAAATGATGAAAGATATAATCGCCTAAAAAGGTCTCTAAACAAAAGCGCTAAAGCGTCGATTATTCGCATTCTTTATTTCAGCAATTATTTAAAGAGTCTATTTTCCCCCATACCTGAACAGCAAAATAAAAAGCCTTTGAAATGAAAGATATTCTTCTGTTATTTTTCTCAACAAATATCCTTATTTACAACGCACTTTTGCCATAAAAATCTCTTTTTTATTATAAACAGTGTTTCAAATTGCACCATATTTTACAATATATGGTAACGGTATTTATTTTAGCAACAAGAAATGAGATATTTTCTAAAAGCCTTATATTTAAATTCTTTTCCAAAATGTATTTCCAACATGTATTTTTTTGCTTCAAAGTAAACGACATTCTCGCTGTTTAACGTCCCCACCATTCAACATGTTTCACACCACAAGCTCAAAGGATAGTGCTTCATGAGTTTCAAGAGGGTATTTTTCAGCTGCTGTATTGCCCTTTAAATTTTGACCTTTCAATCTTATTTAAAGAAAACTGTTTCTCTACCAGAGATTGGCTTTGCAAAGAGACTATAAAACTCTTAAAAAATAATGGTAAAGAATCGCCTTGAATCTTTGAAAAGGATGGAGAATGACGAAAAAATCATGTGATGTCGCGATTTTAATGGGGAGCCAATCGGATTGGCGAACGATGTGCCATAGTGCAGATATTTTGACGAATCTTGGCATTTCTCATAGTTCGCATATTGTCTCAGCCCACCGCACTCCTGAACGTCTTTATCAATTTGCCAAAGAAGCAAAATCGGCAGGTTTTAAAGTTTTAATTGCCGGAGCTGGGGGTGCGGCCCATCTTCCTGGTATGCTCGCAGCGCTTACCCCCCTTCCTGTTTTTGGCGTTCCAGTGCACTCACAATCTCTTTCTGGTCAAGACTCTTTGCTTTCAATCGTGCAAATGCCAGCAGGAATACCGGTTGGCACACTAGCCATTGGCAAAGCAGGCGCCATTAATGCAGCACTTTTAGCCGCAGCCGTTATGGCCGTTTATGATCATGATCTCGCCCAGCGATTAGAAGATTGGCGCCAGCAACAAACAGCCGATGTCGCCCTAACGCCTGTCACGGAGGTTTAAAATGGCTGCGTTTTCCAACACGCCCGCTTCATCCAACACCACCTCACCGTCCAACACCACCATACCATCCAGCACCACCCCACCATCCAGCACCACCAAATCATCCAGCATGCTCCCTCCAGGCAGCGTCATCGGTTTAATCGGCGGCGGACAATTAGCCCGCATGCTCGCCATAGCGGCGGCAGAATTAGGATTTCGAACGGTTATTTTTTGCCCTGAAGCCGATTGCCCAGCCGCTCAAACAGCCAACAACCATATTGTTTCCTCCTATGATGACATATCAGCCTTAGATCATTTTATTGCTCAGTGTGATATTGTCAGCTATGAATTTGAAAATCTTTCGCTTCAAACGGTTCAATATGTAGAAAAGAGCAAGCCTGTTTACCCTTCTTCTAAAGCCTTAGAGATCGCACAAGATCGACTTTTTGAAAAACAATTTTTACAAGATCAAGGGATCAGCACCGCCTCATGGCATGCTGTTGACGATTTTTCTTCTCTTGTTTCTGCTCTTGATAGCTTAGACGGCCGTGGTCTTTTAAAGACGCGTCGTTTTGGTTATGATGGGAAAAACCAGATCAAGCTTGATCATCCCGCGAAACAAACCCTTGAAGAAGCCTTAAAAACTTTTCAGGAACAGCCTTGTATTTTAGAAGAAATCGTTCCTTTTTTATCGGAAATTTCGGTTCTCTCGGCCCGCACAAAACAAGGGGAGCATATTTTTTATGATTGTCCTGAAAACCAACATCAAAACGGAATTCTTCATAAATCCTTTGTTCCCTCCCATATTCCCCTTAAGGTACAAAAAGCCGCCCAAAACATCAGCGTTACAGTGATGAATGCTCTTAATTATGTAGGTGTTCTTTGCATTGAATTTTTTGTCTTAACGGATGGTCGCCTTTTAGTAAATGAATTAGCCCCGCGTGTGCATAATTCTGGTCATTGGACGCAAAAAGCCTGCATCACCTCACAATTTGAGCAGCATATCCGTGCGATTTGTGGTCTTCCCTTAGGCAGCCCCTATCGCCATAGTGATTGCCAAATGACCAATCTTCTTGGAAACAATTTGAACACTTTAAAATATTTTCTCACGCAAAAGCACACTTCGATCCATTTATATGGCAAACGCACAGCCCAACCCCACCGCAAAATGGGCCATGTCATTCAATTAACGGGACCAGCCAGCAGATCTTAATCCCCCTATAAAAAGTTTTTTTCACACTTTTCCCCCCAATGAACTGAAAAAACATCACCTCTGCTCACAGCGATATCCAGCGACTTAACAGCGCGTGCTTCTAAACCCTTCAATTCTTTCAACCCCACCTCACTGCTTCACACGCTCCTACAAACCACTTCTCCTCCACGCCCCCCTTAAAAGACCCCCCCCTCAACAATCCAGCAGCTTAACAGCACGCTCACCCTTTCAACTCTCCGCTTGAACAAGGCTTATTTTTTCAAAACTAAGAAGCTTTTAGCTTGTTCTCACTCTTTAGTACTTTTTTTTCTCAATGTTTTTATCTTCAAGGCAACCATCAAGACACCCTTTTTATCGCAGAGAAACCCTTGACAAGAATAAGTCTTCTTGTTAAATTCTGTCCACTTTTTTGCAATTTTCACTTATTCGTTGTGTTAATGAAGTGTGTTAATACGTGCCTTAAAGGTGCGTTTTTCTTTTTGTGATCACAGTGAAAAAGTGTATCGTGTAATATTATGATGCAAGTATGATATCATAATGCAATATTCGTGTGGTAAGCAGTGTATTGTCGTATTGGGGTTATGATTTATAGTGCGGTTGTAATGTTGTTATGATATTGTAAGTGTTATAGTATTGTAATATTGTGTTATGTAAACTGTTTAAACGGTGAATATGATGAAAATTAAAAATTCGCTTAAAGCACTAAAGGAGCGCCACCGTAACAATCGTTTGGTGCGTCGTAAGGGTCGTGTTTATATCCTCAATAAAACGAACCCGCGTTTTAGAGCACGTCAAGGCTAATTCTTTAGGGTTAATTTTTTTTATGCCTACTTTTTGTAGGCTTAAAAATTTTCCCTTAAGATTTTTTTGGGGGCATAAATCTATTGGTTACGAGTCCATTGTTTGATAATGTTTGGTGATTTATCTTTTGGGGGCTTGTTTTTATGGATTTTTCTATTTTTTTAAAAGTTTTTCGATTTTTTCAGTTGCGTTTTTTCTACATTTTCCAGCGCATTTTTTTTCTTTCTTTTGTTGGTATTTTTTGTTTCATTTCTTCGGGATATGGACAAAATCCTCCTTCGCTTCCTGAAGATCGTCCTTCTCCCCAATCGCTTTTACCGTTAGATGATCTCATTCCCAATTCTCCTCCTTCTTCTGCAACGCCCTCTGATTCTGACTCATCAGCGATTATTCTTGAAGATTTTGACTCAGAGCAGCTTTCCCATGTTGACAGTATAAAGCAACGCAAAGAAGCAGAAATTTTACGTTTACTGAAAGAATTGAAATATTGTGCTGATGTTGCTCAAGCGAAAAAGATCAGTCAACAACTTCAACATTTATGGTCCCAATCGGGGAGTGAAACGATTGATCTTTTAATGTCATGGGCTGAAAATGCGATCAACAGCGATGATTATGGTCTTGCACTTGATTATATTGATAATGCTCTTGCACTTTTACCTAGTCACGCTGAAGCTTGGATAAGACGTGCTTGGATTCACATTCAACTGAATGATTTCAAACTTGCCATGCTTGATCTCAACCATGCTCTTGAACTTGAGCCGCGCAACTATATAGCCTTTTTTGAACTTGGCGTTATCATGGAAGCAACAGAGCATCCAGAACTTGCTCTCAAAGCTTATGAAACGGCATTAGGCTACTACCCACAAATGCACAAGCTTCAAAAGCGCATTGAGGCTCTGTTAGACGAACAATCACCACAAGCGCTTTGAACACATCAGCCACAAACAAAACGCCTTACACATCCCCCAACCTTAAAATAAAACACGACGCCCATCCCAGCCAATAAACCAGCCCTATAGCTCCCAATGCCCCCGTGCAATTACAGTGCCTTTTTTGAACTTGGCGTTATCATGGAAGCAACGGAGCGTCCAGAACTTGCGCTCAAAGCTTATGAAACGGCATTAGGCGACACCCCACAAATGCACAAGCTTCAAAAACGCATTGAGGCTCTGTTAGACGAACAATCATCACAAGCTTTTTGAACGCATCATCCACAAACAAAACCCTTCACACATTCTCCAACCTTGGATAAGACGTGCTTGGATTCACCTTCAACTGAATGATTTCAAATTTGCCGTGCTTACAACCATCCCCCCAACGCCCCTCCACACCATTGACAATGTCTTTTTAAAACTTAGGCCATTATCATGGAAGCAACGAAGCGTCCAGAACTTGCACTCCATTCACAAGACTTGTTCCCCCTTTCTCTCACCCCATTCCACGCTATGACAAAAGCCTCCACACCCCAAAAGCCCAACACACCCCAAAACCTCCACAACGCATAAAGCCTCCACGTCCTTCACTTCCTCTTCCTTTTTTACGTCTCAACGATTTTACAGAAAATGACAAACGAAAAACCCGCTCTGCTCTGCGAACAATACTCTTCACCCCATCTTGCTTTAACAACTGATGAACCAGCCCTGAAAGATGACTCACAAAGCAAAAGTTTCAAAGCTGCAATATCGATTCAACCAACATCCCTGCATCAGAAATATCCCCTTCAAACCTCCCCCAACATTCTCCCAAAACATCAAAACCGAATATTTTGCCCCCACTCTTCATTCCAGTCAACGCCCTTAAGATCGCTCTTCACCCCATCTTACGCACCATTCACAAGCCTCTTAACCTCCAAAATCCTCTCACCCCATTCCACGCTATGACAAAAGCCTCCACACCCCAAAAGCCCAACACACCCCAAAACCTCCACAACGCATAAAGCCTCCACGTCCTTTACTTCCTCTTCCTTTTTTTACGTATACACGTTTTTACGCTTTTACATTTTTACAGAAAATGACAAACGAAAAACCCGCTCTGCTCTGCGAACAATGCGGTCTGTAAACAATGCACTCCCCCCAGCTTCTTACCCACAGCGCCTGACTGATCAGGCTCCCTAAAGGAGGCTGCTTCATCAGACCCGACAGATAAGCCCACCGCGAAAATATTCCACACCCTTGCACAAAAAAACACACGCATTGTAAAATCTATTGCCCAATATCAATCTCAAAGAGCAGTATTGCATGATCGGATAAAATACGTGTTTCATTGATGCGCCCATCATTTTGAAGAAACAATTGGCAAAGAACTGTTCACCAACATCCTGATCCCGAATAAACAACATAATCCAACCACGCCAGAAAGAAGGAATAACTTACCAGAAGAAGTGTGATCTAACACAAAGGCTCCAAGAAACGGTGCTCCCAACATCGCTAAATTTTGGATAGACTGCACCCATCCAGAAGCGACCCCAATTTGTTCATTGAAATTGCTTACCAGATAAACATTAGAAGATATGGAAAAGCGTGCACTGACCATTCCAATGAGCAAAAAACAGAGCAACAAAGTCTCAATATGAA
>NZ_JAQITG010000032.1:0-11717 GCF_028618615.1 Bartonella sp. AU15XJBT | reverse complement strand
CAATGATATCACCAACCAGATTAATGAAACAAAAGGTGATGCTTTATTGTGGAACAATGATAAAGGAGCATTTATCGCTCAACATGGTGCAGGTGAAGGAAAAACCAATAGCAAGATTACTTTTCTTGCCAATGGTGATATAACTGAAAACTCCACCGATGCAATTAATGGTTCGCAGCTTTATTTGATGAGTAATAAGCTTTCCGCATATTTTGGTGGTGGTGCTGGATATAAAGATGGAGAATGGATGACTCCCAAATTCCATGTTGCACAATTCAAGAGTGATGGTACCGTTGATGAGCAGGAGCCCTACGACAATGTTGCGGCAGCTTTTGATGGCATTAGTGGAAGTATGCAAAATATCAATAATCGTATTACTGAGGTTACCAAGAATGTCACATCGAATGGTTTAAATTGGAATGAGGATGAAAAAGCATATGACGCACGTCATCAGGGGCAGGACAGTAAGATTACGCATGTAGCGAATGGTAAATTGTCTGAAGATTCGAAAGAAGCCGTTAATGGTAGCCAACTTTGGGAGACAAATAATAGGGTTAGCAAGGTTGAAGAGAAAGTAGACAATATTGATCAACAGGTAAAAAATATTGAAAATACGGTTACGAATGATGCGGTTAAATATGATAAAAATGAAAAGGGTGATAAGATAAATAAAGTCACATTAGCTGGTGTGAGTGAAAGTGATCCAGTAGTGTTAAACAATGTAGCGGATGGTCGCATTGAAAGTAGCTCGAAAGAAGCTGTTAATGGGGGCCAATTGCATGATCATACGGATAAGCAGATGAAGATAGTCCTTGATGAAGCAAGATCTTATACGGATGAGCGCTTCAATAGCATTTTAAATAACCAGATGGGTGATGTTATTAATGAAGCAAAATCTTATACGGATATGAAGTTTGAGGCTTTAAATTACAGCATAGAAAGTGTGCGAAAAGAAGCAAGACAAGCAGCCGCTATTGGTTTAGCAGTGTCTAACTTACGCTATAATGAAACACCTGGGAAATTAAGTGTTGGATTTGGTACTGGCTTATGGCGTAGGCAATCTGCATTTGCCTTTGGTGCTGGTTATACATCTGAGAGCGGCTCTGTTCTGTCTAATGTATCTGTCACCAATTCTGGTGGACACTGGGGTATAGGTGCGGGATTCAATATGACATTGAACTAATAATCAACAAAATGCATTGAGCAAAATTATTTCGCCCTTGTCTTAAATGAAGGTAAGGGCGAAATTTTATTTTAATAAGAAATCAATAAAATCAACAAATGAAATAATTAAATCAAAGAAAAACATTACAAGCTGATGAATAATAAAACAAAACGCACTATAAATGCTAAAGCTCTATTTTCGTCCCATTTATAATTTAACAAGAATGGAGATTACCCCATACTAATATTTTTTGCTTTTTACTAAAAAGCAGTTCAAAAGAACATAAAACCAATATGTTACTTAATTTACAGATAAAAATTCACCAACCTAGCATGAGAAAATGCTTCTACCAATTTATCTAAATGGCCCTATTATCCAATAACATATTACCCCAAAAATAAAACTGCCAAAACCTTAGAACTTTCTTTAAATAGACTTTTTTATTACGGCTTTATGCAGAGATAACCTTCCTCACGAATTGTTAACAGATGGTTTAATTAGGGATAAAATTATAAATTGAAATATGTCTTTTTTATGGCATAAATATGCTGATTTGATTTTTTCATTGGGCGCTTATTATGAAAGAGTTATCCATCATATCAAGGAAGAATGATTGGGGTTATGGACATTTCTCTCGACATTTATTTAAAAAGCTTTTGTTGGGAACCACAATTACTGCATTTTTATCAAATGCTTCCCCCGTTTATGCGAAAAGTTTTGATATAATAAAACAAGTTCTTCAAAGCATGGAGAAGGCAACAGCGGTTTATTCTCAAGGCAAGGATAATCAGAGCAGTTTTAACATTTCTGATGCATCCAAGGTGGGTTATTTAACAGCACTCAATAAAGCGCTAGCAGAAAAAGTGAATGCTTCTGGTGGCTATGCAGATTTTTTAACCAGAACCCTGTCTGGTAAGAGTGATGATAATCCTATCGCTATATCTTCTTTAGAGGGCACTTATAATCCTGTTGTATTGGATAATGATATAACGACGTTTAGTATGAATCCGATGACGAGAACTAATGCACCAATGACTAGAAGCAGCGGAATTAGCATCGGCACTAATACTGTGGCGATAGGTACTGGTGCGCAAGCAAAAATGCAACATAGTATTGCTATTGGTGCCAATGCAATGACTTTGAATGAGGTTACGGAGATAGCCATTGGTTCTAGTGCGAAGACGATCAAAGCTGGTGGGATTGCTTTAGGTAGTAACAGTGAAGCTTCTGTACCCAGAGGTATTGATGCATATAGGCCATTAGACATGATGCCAACGAAAAATTTTGCCGCTTGGAAGAGCTCTGAAGGTGCGTTGAGTATTGGTAATGCTGAAACATCAAAAACACGACAAATTGTAGGAGTTGCAGGTGGTACTCAAGATACTGATGCAGTAAATGTAGCGCAGTTGAAAGCCTTAGAAAAGGCTGCTGGAAGTTGGAAACTCTCTGTTGGTGGAGCGAATACCACAACGGTTGAATCGAATAAATTAGTAGATTTAGCTGCTCCAAGTGGTAACATAAAGGTTGCCAAGGGCAAAGACGACAATAAGGTACAATTTGATTTAGCAAAGGACATTACGCTGAATAGCGTAAAAGCAGGAACGAATGCTACCTTAAATGCAACGGGCTTAGTCATTGTCAATGGTCCGCATGTGACGACCACTGGTATTTCCGCTGGAAATAAAAAAATTACAGAAGTAGCAAATGGTAGTGCAAATAACGATGCGGTGAATTTTTCACAGTTGGAAGCAGTAAAGGCACTTGCACAAAAAGGGGGAGACGGTTGGAAGCTCTCTATTGGAACTGATGCGGCAAAAAACGTTGGTGCGAATAGTACAGTAAACTTTTCATCTGGAGGAGGTAATTTCAAGATTAAAAGAGATACAAACGAAGCCAATAAGCTAATATTTGGTTTGGCTAATGATTTAACACTAAGCAGTGTGACATTAGGAGAGAAAGCAAAAATAGATGCAACAGGGTTAGTGATTACGGGTGGACCTAAGATAACAACTAGTGGCATTGATGCTGGCAGTAAAAAGATCAAAAATGTGGCAACGGGTACTGTCGACACCGATGCAGTGAATTTTGCACAGCTAAAGGAAATAAAAGAACAAGTAGTAGTCAGTAGCTTCGTAAAACAGGATGACGGAACAAAACACATCACCATTGGTAAAGATACAGATGGTGATAAAATTGATATTGCCAACAACAAAAATGAGAAGCGTACTCTTACGGGTATAAAGAATGGTGTCATCTCAGAAGATTCAAATGAAGCTATTACCGGTTCGCAGCTTTATTCTCTTGGTGGCGAAGTTGCGTCTTATTTCGGTGGTGGCGCTGTTTATAAAGGCGATAAATGGACTGATCCAACTTTCATGGTTAAAACCTTTAATGAGGATGGTACAGAAGGTACAAAAAGCTATGATAATGTTGCAGCTGCTTTTGAAGGCGTAAATAATTCTTTTTCTGATCTTCATAAAGAAATTAAGAATGTGGTTGCCACAGTGGAAGGTGATAGTCTTGTTAAGTGGGATGAAGAGCAACAAATAGTCAAGATTGGTTCAGAAAAATACGGTAATAAAATCAGTATTGAGGATAAGGATAAAAAGGATCGGAAACTTTCCGGTGTTAAGGAGGCAGAAGAGTACAATGAAGCAGTCAACAAAGGTCAGCTTGATCGAGAAATAGAAGATGTACGTTCAGTAGCGGTTCTTTATGATGAAGAAGTAGAGCCAAAAGATGTCAATCCCCTTATCAGGTCAGCGCGTAAAGTTAATAAAAACAGTGTAACTTTTGGAGATCCTAGCACAGGTCAGATTGCTTTGCATAATGTTAGCAAAGGTGCCGTTTCTTCTGATTCACATGATGCCATCAATGGTTCGCAACTTTTTGAGACAAATCAAAATGTGAATACTGTTTCCACTAATCTCCAAACAGCTGGGAAAAATATAGCAGAGACCTTTGGAGGCGGAGCAAAATATGAGAATGAAAAATGGATTGCTCCAACTTTTACGCTTAAAACTGTTAACTCTGAAGGCAAGGAAGAAGATAAGAGTTATCCTAATGTAGCGGAAGCTTTAACAGAAGTTGGTACTTCTTTTACAAATGTTCAAAATAAAATTACCAAGGAGATTACCAACCAGATTAATAGTGCAATTACCACTGTACAAGGTGAAAGCCTCATTAAAAAAGATAAAGAAACAAATAATATCAACATTGGTCGAGAAGTAGAAGGCAGTGAAATTAATATTGCTAACAGCAAAAGTGAGATACGAACTCTTTCCGGTGTGAAGGAGGCAACGAAGGCGGATGAGGCTATTAATAAAGGGCAATTTGATAAAGGTGTGAAGGGATTAACAGAAGATCTTCAGTTTGAGAGTTCTTTTGCTATTCACTACGATAAAATATCCAATGGTAATGGAGATCAGGCAGACTATACGAATATCACCCTGGGTAAAGGGAAGAATCCCACAGCTCTTCATAATGTTGCTAATGGTATAATTGCTAAGGATTCTTATGACGCAATCAATGGAGGACAGATTAATACAATCGGTGAAGATATTGCAAAATTTTTAGGTGGTAAAGCAATCTTTAAAAGCGGTACCTTTACAGCACCAACCTATGATTTATCAAGTATTGATGAAAAAGGTAATATAACAGCTAAATCTTTTTCTGATGTGGGCTCAGCCTTTACTGGACTTAATACAAATATCAAGAATGTTAATCAGCGCATTAAGGAAGTGTCTCAAAGTGTTGCACAAGATTCTTTATCGTGGAGTGCGGCTGACAATGCTTTTAGTGCCCAACATGGAGAGGGCAAAGAAAGAAGGGATAGCAAAATTAAATTTCTTATAGGAGGAGATTTGTCCAACAACTCCACAGAAGCTGTAAATGGTGGCCAGATCTATACGCTAGGGAGCCATGTAGCTAGTTTTTTTGGTGGTGATGCTGAGTTTCAAGATGGACAATGGAACGATCCAACTTTTAAGATTAAAACTCTTAACGATGATGGTGCAGAAGAAGAACAAAGTTATACGAATGTAGCAGAGGCTTTTAAAGGTGTTGGTACTATTGTCACGAATATTAAAAATGATATTACTAAAGTAAAAGTTGAAAATCTTGTACAGCAAGAGAAAGCAACAAATAATATTACCATTGGTGCTAAGAAAGAAGGCAGTGTCATCAATATTGCCAACAGCAAAAGTGAAAAGCGAATTCTTACTGGTATAAAGGATGGTACGGCAGATGCTGATGCAGTGAATTTTTCACAGCTAAAAGGTGTCAAGCAAGAGATCAAAGACAAAGTGAAAGAGGTACAAGAACAAGTAGCAGCCAGTAGCTTTGTAAAACAAGATGCGCAGACAAAACACATCACCATTGGTAAGGATACCGATGGTGATAAAATCGATATTGCTAACAAGAATAATGAAAAGCGTACTCTTACCGGTATAAAAGATGGCGCTCTTTCAAAAGATTCAAACGAAGCCGTTACGGGTTCACAGCTTTTCACGACAAATCAAAATGTGACAACTGTCTCCACTAATCTCCAAACCGCTGCCACGAATATAGCCAAATCCTTTGGAGGGAGTGCTAAATATGAAAATGGCATATGGAGCGCTCCAACTTTTACACTTAAAACTGTTAAAGATGATGGGAGCTCTGAAGAGAAGATTTATAATAATGTCACAGAAGCTTTCTCTGGAGTTGGTACTTCTTTCACAAATGTTCAAAAACAAGTAACTGAACAGATTAATCATGTGATTAATAAAGTGGAAAGTGAGAATCTTGTACAGCAAGAGAAAGAAACAAACAATATTACCATTGGTGCAAAAATAGAAGGCAGTATCATTGATATCGCCAACAAGAATGATGAAGCTCGTATACTTTCTGGTGTGAAGGAAGCAACAAAAGATAATGAAGCGGTTAACAAAGGTCAGCTTGATACAAGTATCAAAGATGCAAATAACGAAATAACGAATGAATTTAACGATTTTACCAAAAACATAACGAATATTACACAACAAGTTCAAGGCGATGCTTTGTTATGGGACAAGGAGGAAAAAGCGTTTATTGCTGATCATGGAGAGGGGAGCGCAAAAACAAAGAGTAAGATTACGCATCTTTTAGATGGAAATATTGCTTCTGGCTCTACGGATGCAATCACAGGTGGTCAGATTTATTCAATGGGGAATGCGGTTACTGCTTCTTTAGGCGGTGGAGCGAGTTATGAAGGGGGAAGCTGGATTGCTCCAACTTTTACAGTGAACAAATTTGATATTAAAGGCAACGCAACACAAGAAGATTATAAAACTGTTGCGGATGCTTTGTCAGGTTTAAGCACTTCTCTCACAAATACTCAGAATAAAATTACCAATGAAATTGCTCATGTAAAAGGTGAGAGTCTTGTTAAGCAAGATGACAAGACAAAGTTTATCATGGTTGGTGGAGAGAAAGACGGTACTGTAATCAATATCGCCAACAAAGATGGTGAAGAACGGACACTTTCTGGTTTGAAGGCAGGGATACAAAACAATGAAGCGGTTAACAAAGGTCAGCTTGATGAGAGTTTGAAGGATCTTTCCAACAATCTTCAGTCTGAAGATTCGGCTGTTGTTCATTACGACAAAACAGATGATGAAATTGATTATGCGAGTGTAACTTTTGGTGGTAGAGCTAAAAAATCCACGGCTCTTCACAACGTTGCTAATGGTATTATTTCTGAAAAATCGCGTGATGCGGTTACTGGTGGTCAGATTTATAACATTGGTGGTGATATAGCAAAATTCTTAGGGGGTGGTGTATCCTTTAACAATGGAGCCTTTACAGGTCCAACCTATAAATTATCTGATGTTTCTAAAGAAGGTAATGTTACGGATAAGTCCTTTACTGATGTTGGTAAAGCCTTTGAAGGTCTTGATACAAATATAAAGAATGTAAACCAGCGTATTAAGGAAGTCTCAGAAGGCATTAGCAATGATTCTTTATTATGGGATAAGAATAAGGAAGCTTATGTTGCTCTTCATGGGGAGGGAGAAACAAGGGAAAACAGTAAGATTACCTATCTCAAGGATGGTGATATTACAGCAAACTCAAGTGATGCAGTAAATGGTTCTCAACTTTATTCTTTAAACGAGCAATTAGCGACTTATTTTGGTGGTGGCGCTGGTTATGATAAGCAAGGAAATTGGCAAGCTCCAAATTTTAAAATCAAGCAGTTTGGTGAAGATGGAGTCTCTGAAGAAAAGAGCTATAGCAATATTTCTGATGCATTGAGTGAGGTTGGAAATTCTTTCACGAATATCCAGAATAAAATGACCCATGAGATTAGCAAAATAGAAAGTGAGAATCTTGTTAAGCAGGATGAAAAGACAAAACTTATCACGATTGGTGGAGAGAAAGATGGTCGTGAAATCAGTATTGCAAACAGTGCGAGCGGTGTGCGTAGCCTTTCTGGTGTAAAAGCAGGGCTTCTTACAGCAGAATCCACGGAAGCGGTCAATGGTTTCCAACTTTATTCGGTAATCAATGCGCTTTCTAGATATTTTAGTGGAGATGCGGGATACAAGGATGGACAATGGCTTGCGCCAAACTTTAAGGTTGCACAATTTACTGCTGATGGTGTGGTCAGTAAAAAGGAGGACTATACCAATGTTGCATCTGCATTTGAAGGTGTTAACGAAAGCATGACAAATATCAACAATCGTATTCATGATTTTGAACAGAGTGTTTTCTCGGGTGGTTTAAATTGGAGTGAGACAGAAAAAGCTTTTGATGCGCACCATAAAGGTCAAGACAGTAAGATTAAGCATGTAGCGGATGGTGAAATATCAGAAGGCTCAAAAGAGGCTGTTAATGGTAGTCAACTTTGGCAAACGAATAAGAAAGTTGAAGAGGTTGAAAACCATGTCAATATGATTGATAAGCAAGTAAAAGATATTGCTAGTGTGGCGGATATTGCTGTTAAGTATGATAAAGGGAATGATGGCAAGAAAAAGAATAAAGTAACATTAGTTGGTGTAAGTGAGAGTGATCCAGTATTAATAGACAATGTAGCGGATGGCCGCATTGAAAGTGGCTCAAAAGAAGCTGTTACAGGTGGTCAATTGCATGATTATACGGATCAGCAGATGCGTATTGTACTTTCTGATGCGAAGAAATATACGGATGAGCGGTTTAATGATGTTGTCACTAATACGGTCAATAATATTGTTCATGATATAAAATCGTACACAGATATAAAGTTTGAAGCGTTAAGGTATGAAATTAAGGAAATTCGCAAAGAATCGCGACAGGCGGCGGCAATAGGTTTAGCGGTATCGAATTTGAGTTATGAAGAAACGCCAGGTTCTGTAAGTTTATCAATAGGTATGGGGATGTGGCGTAATCAATCAGCCTTTGCCGTTGGAGCAGGTTATGTTTCTGAAAATGGCAGAATTCGTTCTAATATATCCGCGACGAGTTCTGGTAATCATTGGGGCGTAGGAGCAGGTTTAAGAGTAAAACTGAATTGATAGAGATTATTAAAGTTTGTCGCTGCATTTTGCATTTATATTTTTCTTTTATGAAGAATTAAGAATATCTTATGTCTGCAAAAAGCTTTCTGTAGCAATAAATTTATTTATAAATTCTAAAAATTTTTACTTAAATTGTTGAAAAAATATCACACTGTTTTGTGAAAAATACCCAAATTGATAAAAATTGTTATTTTTTGTTGCTATTTTATTATAGAGTAGATATGACTCGTAAAGTATATTAGTAAGACTCATTTTGATAACAATATTAAAGGGGGAGGGTAAATGACACGTAAGAATAAAGAAACAATCAAAAGAGTACACCCACATCATTACGTGATATCTTGAAAAAAATAATCTATCTAGCAAGAATTATTCAAGGAAATATAAAATTCCCAATATCAAAACACCTTTTCACTTTACTTGTTATTAAGAAAAAAGTGCTTTTAAATAAAACTAAGACCTATAACTATGAAAATACACACTAAAACCTTTTACAAAGCATTTTATACCATTACCAACTAAAAGAGTAATATTAGAATTCCTTTCAGTTAGGAAAAAGCAACACATTAAAACCATTAGACTCTAAATGTGTCATATTTATATCAAAAAAACATAAACCAAAAGACATACATTTAGATTTCAATACAGAAGGCACAAACAAAACAAAATTAAAGACTCAAAACGTTCACATTCTAAGCAGTGTCCTTTATCCAAAACCTTAAGATAGTCTGATAATGCTAAAATGTGTCTTTTTTATGTTTTAGAGGTGCTTTTAAGTTTTTTCATTGGAGAGTTTGTTATGAAAAAATCACATGCACTGGGAGCAGCGAATGAATTAAAAGGTTCTCGTTTTCCTTTTATTAAAGTTTTATCATTGACTTCAATCGCTGCACTTTTGTCGAATATCACACTTGCTTTCTCAGCAAATTCTGATTTTAGAAACGCATTTCTTGAAGGTGTTAACAGTGCTGGTGTATCTTATCCACAAAGCCTTATCTCTGTTGCTGGTTTGAGTGCTTCTTCCGTCTCAAAAGACAATTATTTAACAGTGCTTAATAATGCAGGAGAAGAAAAGGTTAAAGCTTCTAGTGATTATGCAAATTTTTTAACCAGAACCCTTCTGAGCCCAAGTGATGAGAGCTCTATAAGTGTTATGAAAGAAGACGGCGATTTTGCATGGAATAATGTGCTAAATATAGTTAAAGGACAGCAGCTTACAAAAGTAGCTGCTAAGATTACTGAAAACAGTATAAATAATCGTTCTGAGAAAAAAGAGTTGAAACCATTTGTAAAGAAAGATTGGAAGCTTTCTATTGATGATAGTGAGGAAACTGGTGGAGGGCGGTTTAGCGTTCGTAGTTTAGAAAAAAATACCAAGGAGATGGGACCAATAGCTGTAGCAAATGTATTTCCAGTTGCTACGAGAGCAAACTACGATGGAGACCACTCTTATACTGTGGGTTATCAAGTGCAGAAAAAAGGCAGTAATGTTGTTGCTATAGGTCCGTGGGCTGCGGTGCAAGCTGATGGGGCTGTTGCTGTAGGTAAATTCTCTAGTGCTGAAAGAACAGCTGGTCTTGCAATAGGCAGTGGAGAATTTTCCAAAGGCGCTGTTCATTCTACTTTAGCGTCGGGGGAGCAATCGATAGCTTTGGGTTATATATCTCAAGCTCTAAGGGACTATGGGATTTCTATTGGTGGTCAAGCAATGGCGGGTGAGAAGGGTTCTATTGCAGTTGGTAGGCTGGCGGCTGCCATGCCGCAAAAGAGTGTTGCAATAGGTATGGGAGCCGCTGCAGGGGTGGAAGGAGCTGTTGCTTTAGGGGGCGATTCTATGGCTGCTGTTGCAGCTGGTGAGTTTGGTTATGCTCCTTCATTAAAGAGTGAGGTTGCAACAAATTCTACACCTCAGTGGCAAAGTACATCAGGCGCCGTCAGTGTTGGTAATCCTGGTGGGGGTATAACACGACAAATCACAGGTGTGGCTGCTGGTAGCAAAGGTACTGATGCAGTAAATGTAGGGCAGTTAAAAGATTTAAAAACATTCGTCAAAGAAAACGGCTGGAAACTGTCAGTTGGGGGTGAAAATGGCAAGACTGTTCTTATGGACAGCGATGTAGATTTTTCCACTGGAAGTAAGAACTTCCAAATTACCAAAGGTGATAAGGACAATAAGGTAAAATTTGATTTAGCTAAAGATGTTACGTTAACAAGCTTAAAAGCAGGTACAAATACCTTAGATGCAACAGGGTTAGTAATTTCTGGCGGCCCGAAAATGACAACAGGTGGTATTGATGCTGGCGGCAAAAAGATAACAGGAATAGCAAAGGGTACTGAAGAGACAGATGCGGTGAATTTTTCACAGCTAAAAGCAGTACAAGGAATATCGGCTCTAAAAGGTTTAAAAATCAATACTTCTGCTAAGGATTTTAAAGATCCTACGGCAATAGCTGAAAATTCAATTGCCCTTGGTGATCACGCAAATGCATCAGGAGTAGCCTCTCTTGCTCTAGGCTTTCAGACAGATGCAAAGGAAGATAACACTATTGCTATAGGTTCTGAAGCAGAGGCATTATCTCCTTATGCTATTATTATAGGTAGTAAAGGAAAGGTATCAGGTTGGCAGGGTATTGGTTTGGGTTATGGCGTAGAAGTAGCAGGTCTGCGTAGTATTGCTTTAGGTTACCAATCTAAAGCGTTGGTTGATAATGGTGTTGCTATCGGAAACAACTCTGTGTCCAATAGAGCTGCTAATGAGTTTGGTTATGCTCCTTCGGTAAGGGATGAGGTTGCAACAAATGCTACACCTCAGTGGCAAAGTACATCAGGCGCTGTGAGTGTTGGTAATCTTGATAAGAATATAACACGACAAATCACAGGTGTGGCTGCTGGTAGCAAAGGTACTGATGCAGTAAATGTAGGGCAGTTAAAAGATTTAAAAACATTCGTCAAAGAAAACGGCTGGAAACTGTCAGTTGGGGGTGAAAATGGCAAGACTGTTCTTATGGACAGCGATGTAGATTTTTCCACTGGAAGTA
>NZ_JAQITG010000031.1:0-11968 GCF_028618615.1 Bartonella sp. AU15XJBT | reverse complement strand
GTCTTTGATGCTTTGTTTGAGGGACATCAGTTCGTTCAAGGAAATCCCATCTCTTGTGCTTTACAACGTGTGCTTAATATCCTTGATAAAGTTACTCTTAAAGAAGAATCTCAAGATTTTAAAACTCTCTCTAGGGATGTACAATTTTACACACGAGGAATTACAAGCCTTGAAGCACAACAAAACTTAATTGTAAAGCTTTATAATGAATTTTTCCGTTATGCTTTTCCGCGTACGGTAGAAAAATTAGGAATTGTTTATACGCCCATTGAGGTTGTGGATTTTATCATTCATTCTGTTGATGATGTTTTACGCAATGAATTTGGAAAAAGCTTGGGGTCACGGGGTGTCTCTATTCTTGACCCTTTCACGGGAACGGGTACCTTTATTACGCGGCTTTTACAATCAGATCTCATCAAACCAGAGGATATGGAATATAAATACCGTTATGATATCCATGCCAATGAGATTGTTTTACTCGCTTATTACATAGCAGCCATTAACATTGAAGCAACCTATCATGGATTGATGAAAGGTGATTACATTCCTTTCAAGCATATTGGTTTGGCTGATACGTTTCAGACGCTTAAAGAAAAAAATTTGATAGACGGTATGCTCAAGGAAAACAGTGAATATTTAGAACTTCAAAAGAAACTAAATATCGAAGTTATCTTTGGTAACCCTCCTTATTCTATAGGACAAAAGAGTGAAAACGATAACGCGAAAAATACTCCTTATCCGATTTTAGATAAACGGATCAGTGAAACTTATGCGGCTCAATCTAAAGCAAGTCTTATACGAGGTCTGTATGACAGCTATATACGTGCCATTCGCTGGGCTAGTGACCGTATAAAAGACCGTGGTGTTATTGGTTTTGTTACAAATGCCGGTTTTATTAATGGAAGTTCTATGGATGGGTTACGAAAATGCCTCGTTGAAGAATTTAGCAGCCTTTATATTTTCCATTTACGAGGAAATGCGCGGACTTCTGGAGAACAACGTAAGAAAGAAAGTGGTGGAATTTTTGGTGAAGGTTCTCGTGCCCCTATTGCTATCTCTATTCTCGTAAAAAATCCAAATGCACAACTGCATGGTAAGATATATTTTCGGGATATTGGAGACTATCTCAATAGAGAAGAAAAGCTCACGATAATTGAAGAATTTAAGAGTATTGATGGCATTACACGAAGTAAACAAGGTTGGAAAATAATTACACCGGATAAGCATGGGGATTGGCTTAGTCAACGTGATGACAGTTTCAAATCATTTTTAGCTATAGGTGATAAAGGTGATAAAAAAGGTCATGGTAAAAAATTTTTTGAAAATTTTTCTTGTGGAATTATCACTAGCCGTGATGCATGGGCATATAATGCAAGCCGTGAAGCTTTAGCAAAGAATATGAATAACATGATTGCATTCTACAATAGTGAAGTGGAACGTTTTAATGATACTTATGTACATGCTGATCATAAAGCACGTACAAGGGCTGTAAATGATTTTATCAATACGAATGCCGAAAAAATCAGTTGGAGTCATAATGTTAAACAAGAATTGGTAAGAGAAACAATCTTTGAACTTGAAGAAAAATGCTTCACACAAAGCCTTTACCGTCCTTTTACACGACAGTGGTTTTATTATAATCGCGTTTTCAATGAAAGAGTTTATCAAATGCCGCGGATATTTCCTATAGGGCAAACGGTTGAAAATAGAGTGATACAAATTACAGGTATAGGAGCAAATAAAGATTTTTCTGTTATTATGATTAAGACAGTATCTGATTTTCATGTGATAGAAAATGGACAATGTTTTCCACGCTATATTTATGAAGACACTACGGTTTCAAAAAGTAAAAATGAAAAACAAACCCATTTATTTACAAACTCTATAGAGGAAAACCAAACAACTGGTTTACAGAAGCGTGATGCTATTACTGATGAAGGTCTAGACCATTTTAAAGCTGCTTATCCTAATGAAACCATAACAAAAGATGATCTATTCTATTATGTTTACGGTCTTTTGCATTCGGAAGATTATCGCTCTCGTTATGCTGATAATTTATGCAAAGAATTACCTCGCATTCCTTGTGTAAAGAGTGCTGATGATTTTTGGAAGTTTGTAACAGCAGGGCGTGAACTGGGTCATTTGCACATGAATTATGAAGATGTAGAGCTTTATCCAGTGACCTTTAAAAAGGGTAATCCAAAACAGACTGAGATCTCTAATCCCGAAGAATTTTACTACGTTACAGAAATGAAATTTTCTGGGGATAGTAAGGAAAAGGATAAATCGACTGTTTTTTACAACAGCAATATTACCATAACAGATATCCCTCTTGAAGCTTATGAGTATATCGTCAATGGCAAACCCGCTCTTGAATGGGTTATGGAACGTCAATGTGTCAAGACTGATAAAAATAGTGGCATTGTTAATGATGCCAATCGCTATGCTGTTGAAACCGTTGGCAACCCTGCCTACCCTCTAGAGTTGTTTCAAAGAGTTATTACCGTAAGTTTAGAAACAATGAAAATTGTAAAAAACTTACCAAAATTAGAAATAAGAGAAACTGAATAACTTATAAAGCATGCTCACATAATAAGTATGATAAACTCATAAGGGGTATAGGGTCTTATACCTATAGGTTCTATCCCCCCTTTATACATTGCTTACATACAATCTTTAAAAGGAGTGTTTATATGCGTTATTCTAAAAAGAAATCATTTGCACTTTTAGATACTCTACTTTGGATTGCTTTAAGACTTTTAAGAAACCCACTCTTAAAGTGAATTAGATTTTTTTACATTGC
Organism: Bartonella sp. AU15XJBT; assembly: GCF_028618615.1. Lineage (NCBI taxonomy): Bacteria > Pseudomonadati > Pseudomonadota > Alphaproteobacteria > Hyphomicrobiales > Bartonellaceae > Bartonella > Bartonella sp. AU15XJBT. The sequence continues at coordinate 9,165 of NZ_JAQITG010000031.1, read as the reverse complement.
CTTTAAAAGATTATACCGTAATCTAAAATGATAGCTTTGTTTAAAGAGAGTTATGTATATTCATTTTCTTATATTACTTATAGGTTTTGAAGGTTTCTCACACCCTCAAAACCCCTTCAAAACCCTCTTAAATATATATTACAGATTGTATTTACATGTTGTATTTAATATAGGTTGTTTGCTTAAAACTTTAACATATTGAAATATAATGACTTTTATTTCCAATTTAAAAAATAAAATAAGTAATAATAAAAGGAACCCTCAAAACCCTCGAAACTCATAACTATAATGATCTTGATAGCATCTTTTATGAGTTACAAGCTATCTTTTTAAAAGCTTTAAAGGGTCATACGCTTTTCATAAGACACATTTTAATGACTCACTAAAATAATCACTTTTGTCGGTTCAATTTACTGACAGATAACTGACAAGTTTTAATCAATTCACATCATTGTTTATCTTTAAAGATTGTATTCTTGATATGGGTTGTGTTTTAAAGACATTAACATATTGAAATACAATGTTTTTAATTTTACTCATTAAAAAAAATAATTATAGGGTCTAAAAAGGGCTGACAACACTGACACGGTCTATTATAAAGGGATTTTGCTAATCTCTATAATTATCAATCTCTCTTTAGATGTTTTCATACAGTCTATAAATCGCAATTATCCTATTTATCGTTTCTCTTATGAAAATGAAAAATGATGCCATGGCTATAAAGAAGATAACAGCTATAGAGAATGCGTAAAAACAGCAAGGTCTTATAATCATAATACAAATGAAGGCATTTGTTATAAAAACAGTTCCTATAAAAAGCTGTTAAGTTGCAAATGTGTTATAAACAAAATTCACAAAAAAATTTAAATTCATTTAGTGAAAAAATTGATAAGTTATAAAGTTAAAAATACGCATTATGAGAGCGTTTTTAAATATTATAAATGTATAGATTCAAAACAGAACGCAATCGTTTCATAAAGCTTATAATATAACTTTAAATGCATATAAATATAAAAGAAGCAATTCATAATCATAGGATATTATCAATACATAACGCATTAAAAAAATACAAAAAAAATATCAAAAAAAGATAAAATATTATTTGACAATAAATACGTATTTTGTTATATGAAGACGATACGCTAATTTTTGTATTGTTATCCCCATTTCCTCTAAAAAAGCTACTTTTAGAACTTCACTAGAATGGGCGGGGTTATGCGTCATTTGTTTTCATTCCTTTCATCAATGGTAATCTTGATAATCAACAAGCTCCACATCTGTTCCGATAAAGCGAAAAATAACACGCCAATTTCCATTCATCTTAAAAAGTATATTACTCCTTATGCGCATTGGGAACGGCTTTTCTAGATCCTAGTAAGCTGAATATATAGCCTTGTCCGATTAGAACTCCAAAAATCGTAACAAAAACGCCTATGATTTGCATGATTTGAGGGATGAAGCCGAACAGGATTTGCACCAATAAGGCTGAAATAGGTACAAAATTGAAAAATATCGCCGTCTTACCCGGACCTCGGATCGCTATTCCAATATTCCAAAATAGGTAGGCTAAAACTGATCCTGCAACCCCTATCCAAAGGAGTGCGAATAAACTAGCGCCGGACATAGACATCGTTTCTTGAAGAGGGGATTCGAATAAAAAGGTTAGGACGCCAAGGGCGACGGTGCCAGAGAGCATCGTCCAGCTTGTTGTTTCAAGCGGGGTTGCGTTCTTGACAAATGACCGCGTGCCAACGGTATAGAACGCCCAACCAATGGAACCTAAAAGAATCATAATATCTCCTTTGGCAAAGGAAACATGGTTAGACAAAAATCTCCCATTTGTTATGACTAAATAGACCCCGAACATGCTAATGAGCATCCCTATAACCCTCTCACAGGTTGGGAAAGATTTATTCATGATAGCTTCAATAATATTAGCACTAATAGGAGTTGTCGCCATGATGAGGGAGGCTGTTATGGGATTTGACGTTTGCAAGCCAACAAATAAAGCGCCATTAAACCCTGCCACACCGATAATCCCTAGGAAAATATAAGAAATAAAATTTTGCGATAAAACATGCCACCGCAAGCCTTCTTTGAAAATCATAATTAAAAATATGGCGATTACGGCAATGAAAAACCGCTCAAAAGAAGCTGTCCATGGAGAAACAGTCGTTAAAGCTATCTTAGTGGCTTGGAAATTGGAACCCCACAAAAAGGTTCCTACGAGGGTTAAGACAAGAGCTATTCTGGGCGTGATTTTCATTGGATAGATCCTTATACTTGATACCAAAGTGGAGCATCGAGACGTATAGAAGAAATTTGTGCGGTATTAGATGAGGAAAGAATAAAGTTGACCGCGGAAGCAATGTCATCTGGGTGAAGCATTTTGGTAAGATTCTCTGGAGGTATCTCTGGAAATCCTTTAAAATTGCGACGAAAATCCGTATTAACTTTATCAACTTGGATTGAACAAACACGAATATTTTGTGGCATTCCCCATAAGCGCAACCCACCAGTATAGCCCTCTACAGCAAATTTAGAAGAAGAATATGAAATTAAAGAAGGATTGTATTCTACACCCCATATGGATGAAATATTTATAATATCGGCGCGAATTTCCTTTTTTAGATAGGGTAAAGTAGCAACTGTTATATAGAACATTCCTTTAATATTCACATCAAATGTTTCAGCACATTCTTGAGCATCAATTGTTTCTGGATCGCCACTATAACAAATGCCTGCTACATTAACTAAGACATCAAGACCACCAAATTCTGAGATAACCTTATGGACAGAAGAGTCAATGGCTTCACGACCATCATTTGACTTAATTGAAGCCTCTCCAACCTTATAATAGCTCTTTAAAAAGTCATGGGCTTCAATCGCGCGCTTAATCTCCTCCAATGAACTTTCTGCTAGCGAATTTTGAAACTGACGTGCACAAAGAATAGTCCCTGATATTCCCTGCATGCCAAATTGATAGCCTTTTAAAGCAGCCATCAAGGCAAATGATCTTGTCTTCCCAGATCCTCGTCCACCCCAAGCCGCTCGTACCAAAGCCTTACCTGTAAATATCGGCATAAGCTTTGGTACAATCTTAATCTGTCTCGTTGTCATGAACCAAAGGCGCTATTTCCACACGCCCTATCATCTTAATGGCTCCCCCATCTTCCCCTGTCACTTGCAAAGGCAACACCTTACCAAGCAAACCTAAATAAGCAGCAGGACATTTGAGTGCTTGCTTTTCAAGATAAGAGAGCAAACCATCATCACCATATTTTTTACCAGCACGCTCTGCTGCTTTAAGCACAGCCTCTTTCAAAAGACGTGTTGTTTTATTGGGAACGCCTTTTAATCCAAAAGTATCTGCACCATGACTGGACCAATCATGTTCTGCTCCCAAACCAATATTACGCTTCTCATCCCATTTCTCATGATACCAATTCAGTGCCTTACGCCCCGCTACAGTCGTCTCCTCATTAAACCAAACAGAGGGTAGAATACGTCGCACTGCCTCTATTCGCATTTTGACAGCCCCAGCCCCTTGATTAGGAATGACCTGCGTTTCAAAACCCGCATCATTTAAAGCACTTTCAAAACTCACATTGTGCACACGGTCTCTAGTCGCACCATCATGGGGAAGAACCATTAATGCCTTCTCATAGCCATTGTAACGCAACCAACCGATATGCTCGGATAAAGGCTGCCCTTGCGCTTCGTAATAATCAAGCACTCTAATCTCTCTACCTACAAATTGTGCTATCCATATCGCTGTTGCATCTGCCTTGGCTCCTGTGCCCCCAATATCCCAAAAGGCGCGTATCTGCATTAAAGGATCACGCGCAACACGCCCTATCCGCCCCTCCTGCTCGGCTGCCAACATTTCCTTTTGATAGTAAGCACCCTGAACCGCTGTAAGATAAGCCCCTTCCCATATATGCTTATAAGTCTCGGGGCGGTTTCTCAAATCATCAAGCCGCGCTTCATTCAAGATCTTGGGAAACTTGGGATTGTCTGACCAATTAATCTCTACACGCTTAATGGCTTCATTGTCTGAAAACCGAAACCGCCTTTCAACCGGTGCATTATCTCGCAACGGGTTCCATGTGACCCATAACTCTGCTCTCCACCCCTCTCCCTCTTCACGCAACGTTGGAATGAGTGTCTGCCAAGCGGTCTCTGTAACGGGCTCTGCCTCATCAACCCAACAAAGCAAAATACGCCCCATCGATTTGATACTGGCTATATTACGGTCCAGACCAGAAAACTGAAACGCTATACGACCATCATTTGATTTAATCGAAGCCTCTCCAACCTTGTAATAGTCCCTTAAAAAGTCATGGGCTTCAATGGCGCGCTTAATCTCCTCTAAAGAACTTTCTGCAAGCGAATTTTGAAACTGACGTGCACAAAGAATAGTCCCTGATATTCCCTGCATGCCAAATTGATAGCCTTTTAAAGCCGCCATCAAGGCAAATGATCTTGTTTTACCAGAGCCTCGTCCACCCCAAGCCGCGCGGACCAAAGCATCCCCTGTAAAAATAGGGATAAGTTTTGGTACAATCTTAATCTGTCTTGTTGTCATGAACCAAAGGCGCTATTTCCACACGCCCTATCATCTTAATGGCTCCCCCATCTTCCCCTGTCACTTGCAAAGGCAACACCTTACCAAGCAAACCTAAATAAGCAGCAGGGCATCTTATTGCCTGCTTTTCCAGATAAGAGATCAAACCATCATCACCATATTTTTTACCAGCACGCTCTGCTGCTTTAAGCACAGCCTCTTTCAAAAGACGTGTTGTTTTATTGGGAACGCCTTTAACCCGCCCTTGCCCCGCCTTTGGTGGCATTTTTTGGGATTGTGGAGCCTGCTTTGTATTTTTCGCTGTCATAAAATACTTTCTCCAAATAACAAAAAACCCCGCAAAACGCAGGGCTCTAAATCATCATGTCAATTGAACAAAAGGAGTTAATGAGAAATTCTCTGCTGTAATTTTAGACGCAATTCGACCAGTACAGCAGCGCCATAAAACACTATTATTCACACCATGTCAACAAAAAATCACGATATTGTATATTTTTTTATTTTATTGCCTAAATATAGTGTCTTTAGCACCAAGCAACACCTCACAATTGTATCCTCTAAACGAATCAATTATATGACTGGGAACTGCTAAAAAAGGGGGGAAACTATGGAACCAATATCAATGTATTTTGGCGCAATAGTAGTAATAATTGATATACTATTTATATCAGGTTCTCTATCTCTTCGAGTTTTGACAGCAATATCGATTATTTCTATTTTCTGGTCAATCTTTAGATATGTATTTTCGTCGCACTACTGTGAAATAGGTGATAATTATTATTATGATAGTCGTGATTTCACGCACGTACTGATATCTATAGCTATAATATCTACAGGAATCCTCCTCTACGAGTCCTTAGATGTGGGAATAATAGTACTCGTAATTACAGTACCAATCATGCTGTTTTTGTTTCTTTTGTATGTAGAGATCGAAATCACAATTTGCCTAGTAATAGGAATCTCTATACTTCATTTTTTCGGAGTCCCAACAAAAATTTTGTTGGTAATAACAATCTTCTCTGTTGGTCTGTATGAGTTTTTAGCGTCAAGAGGACTTAAAATTTTTTGCGATACTCATAATGAGCTAGTTAATTCTTATAATTTAGTGATAAAAGACCGTGACAACACTGTTAGAGAACGAGATGAGGCGATTGAAGAACGGGACGAATTAAAAAAGAAATTCAAACATTTAGATTACTCAGATGATTACTTTTAAATCAACATAGCGATAAGCTTTTATGAAAATATTTGCCCAGCCTTTGCTTCAGTTTGTTAACACCTAATCGTCCAAGCCAAGCTCTTTCCTCACCTCTTCAGAGCTATAAAAAGTACCCTCTCCTCTTCGAACACGCTCTCTTACTTGTGAAGCTAAATAATAATCCTCTGCTTCCTCTATTCCACGTTCAATAATCTCGCGTAAATAAAAAGACTTTGTACGTCCTGTCTTAGCAGCTAAATTATTCAAACGTGTTTCGAGATCACTTGGCAATCGAATAGATATCGTCATAACGCAATCCTCATCTTTGTACTCATTGTAATACAAATACAACAAATTGTACAGAAAAACGTTTCACGTCATATCGCTTGCTTTGGCAACATTCTCATAAATGCCGCAAGAAGTTACGTAAGAAATGTTGCTAGTTTAGCAAGGACTTCGTTCATAATCACAGAGGGAACTGCTTCCATTTTCTTTCCCTGACGCGCTCTAATATCAAGAGCACGTGGTTGATCACAACGTATTACGCCCGTTGTATGTAATCCGGCTCCTGCTAATGAGACAGCAAAGCCTGCTGTTCTCGCAAAATTTCCTCCGCTTGTAATAGGCAAGACAATAGGTGTTTTTGTTACACGATTAAATGGCTCTGGTGACACAATTAATACAGGACGCGTTCCTTTTTGTTCATAACCCGAAGAAGGATCAAGAGATACCAGCCAAATTTCGCCTCGCTTCATCACAACAGCTCTTTACCAACAGGTTTAGTATCAAACCATTCCATATCATCATCCGCAAAATCATCCGAAGGATTACATTGCGCTAACAATTCTTCAAGAGTATAGCTAGGGAGTGACTGTGGCTTTACAATCAAGCGTCCATTATCAATAGCCAAACCAACTTGTGTGTTTTCAGAAAGATGAAGAACATCAAGCAGCGCCGGCGGTATAGAGAGCATAACAGACCCTCCAACTTTACGTAATTTTGTTGTGTGCATAAAACACTCCCTTTAATATTATATAAAAATATAACATTCTAATGCATATTCTTCAAGAGCTTTTCACGCTTGTATGGAAAAAGAACAATAAACATCTACCATTTATTTTTTTTATCAAAATATTTATGAAGCGCATTCAGAGCAATCTGCAATGAATTTACAAGATGTGGTAATATTTGATCTTCACTAACAAGATATTGTAGAGCTGCATAAAGATTATACTGTTTATAGAGGTATTGTGTTTCTTTGATTACCTCTTGCATGTTACAAAACTGTTCTGTTGCACGTTCAACCCACTTCTCTCTTGCTTTGTCATCAGAAGATGATGGCATTTCATCATAAACAGCGCTTGGCAAACCTTTTGCACACGAATAGTCATTTTTCACTTCAAGATATTTTTGCGCAGCATCATACTGATCTTGAGTAAGCACGCCTTGCAAACATAGCCGCCCAACATAAGACCCCGCAAGCGGATTTTTAGCCTCTTCTATGGTCAAACAGAAGCGTTTAGCACGCATTTCAATTGCCAATTGATTAACAGAATCTTGACATACTTTCGCTTGTGAAATGTAGGCATCTTTCTTTCTCATACATCCCCCGTATCTGTGGAAACCATATTCTTATTTTTGCTCTATTTTTTAATCAAAATGGCATGCTGTCATGAGCAGATATGCCATAATCATCAGCACCTGAAGCAATAGCATAACTTTGAGAAGTGACAGATGAAGAGGACGCAGATTGCTCTTTCTTTGCATCAAGCAAATGCAACTCGCCTTTGAATTGTGGTAAAACAATCTCTGTTGTGTAACGGTCATGACCATTTTTATCTTGCCATTTACGGGTTTGTAATTTGCCTTCTACGTAAACCTTTGAACCTTTATGGAGGTATTGAAGTGCTATTTTTGCCAAATGCGGATTAAAAACCACAATGGAATGCCATTCCGTTTTCTCTACTTTTTGATGGGTATTTTTATCTGTATAGCTCTCAGAAGTAGCCAACCGAAAATTGACTATTTCAGCACCAGAAGTCATCGTTTTGCTTTCGGGATCTGCCCCTAAATAGCCAATTAAAATCACTTTATTCAACATGTTTGTGAGTTCCATTTGATTTGCATTTTATATACGTAAAATCCTATCATAATTTGTTTATTTTTTCAAATATTTCAAAAGGATATTATTTTTTATTAACATATAACATTATGTTTCACATAACAAATTAATAAATAATCGATTGACATAAGTGTATGGTGTATCGTATCAAGTAGCAAAGGGTAATATTATGGCAATCGTTAGTTTTAAGCATAAAGGGTTGAAGTTATTTTTCGAAAAAGGAATTTGTAAAGGAATACAACCTGCACATGCTAAAAAACTAGCTAACATTTTGGTAATTTTAGATACGATATCTGCTCCTGAACAAATGACGATTAGATCCTATCGTCTCCATGAGCTTACAGGCGATTTAAAAGGCTATTGGTCAATGCGTGTTAATGCAAATTGGCGTGTTACTTTTCGCTTTATCGGAACAGATGTTGAACTTGTTGATTATCAAGACTACCATTAATTTTTGAGGTGTTATCATGATGTACAATCCCCCACACCCTGGTGGTATTTTGAAAGAAGAATTGCTTGATGAATTAGGCTTAACAGTAACAGAGGCTGCAAATCATCTTGGTGTTGCACGTTTAACTTTATCACGTGTTTTAAACTGTCATGCTGCAATCAGTATTAACCTTGCTTTACGCTTAGAAAAGGCTGGTTTAAATGATGCGGAATTTTGGCTTAAATTACAACAAAAACATGATCTGTGGCAAGCACGGCATAATAATCCCATACCGGATATTTCGTCTTTAGAGCAAGTAAGCCTCCTTAGCAATTAAGACTTGGCTTGACCGATTTTTCGCTTAAAATACATCAAATGGCTTTTGATAATTTTTTAATTTCTTTGTTGATCTCATCAATGAGCGGTTCGTAATTGAGAACGCTTTTAGGTACAGCACCGCCATAAATCCACGCTTTTACTTGCGCCTTGGTACTAAAATCCGCATTCTTAGGTATTTCGTAATACTGAGCGCCGTCAAACTTTTCACACTCTCTTGTGCCATCTTCATATTCGTAGAGATTGTAAAAATACTCTGCCGCCCCATCTCCCCAAGGAACATACCCAACAGCCGTTGCAATAAATTTTTTGTGCATTACTTGCATAGGCTGTTTACGTTTTTTAAAGAATCGTCGTTTTAATATTTCCATGTTTTAATTCCTATTTTTACCAATAGGTTAATTTACCTCAAATTTGACCGTACAGAGCGTTTTATATTACAGATGTTGTTTTCATCATAAAATCTTTAAATCGCTTTGTACGGTATCTTT
>NZ_JAQITG010000030.1:0-12928 GCF_028618615.1 Bartonella sp. AU15XJBT | reverse complement strand
TTACTAATAATATATTTTAGTTACAAATGTTTGTAGATATATTCACTAAAATATATCTACAACATCATTAACAATTTAAAAACTTATTAAAATATTATAATTAATAATAGCACGCGTTATACTGAGCATTTAAACCTATACCTGCTCCTACCCCATAGCCAAGACCTGCACCGATTCCTCCACCGGTTCCTGCACCTAAAAATATACCAAATGGGCCTGATGAAAAACTTCCGGCTATACCGCCTATAAATACTCCACCAGTTCGTCCTACATCTCTTCCCACCACTCCGTATGAATTTGCTGTAGAGAGATAATCGCCGACAGTACACCCAGGCTGTGATCCACTACTTGAAAAATTAATTGATGAAATATCAGACCAAGCATTAGACAACCTATGAGACAAACCAGTATTAGACCAACCACTAAGCCAACCAAACATACAAATTCTCCTTATATTATTAAAAAACTGCATCACAACGATACAGTGGTAACTCTGTTATTATTCATTTTAGCAAATGTCAAATATAATTTGTATAAATAACAATAAAATACTGTATAAATAATAAATACATTATGTTTATATTACATTAACACAAAATGTATATTTTGTATAAATATAATACTATTTACAATACTGTTTAAATATGAGACACAAAACCCTCTTTCTCTTAAACAAAATCATAAAATAAAATGAATCATTCACAAGAAAAACTAGTAGCCTTCTCTTGGTTTACAAGCACAACAAAAAAATATATTTATTATGTTCTTGAACTTAATTGTGTTGCCATTGTTTTGCGTTTACTGGGCTTGGTAAACCCTTTTATTTTTCAGACAATTATCGACCGTATTCTCCCTTTCCAGCGCATTGAAAGTCTCTATGCTATTGTTATCCTTATGATTGCTATCATGCTGTTTAGCACAGCTCTTAGCTCTCTATCAGGTTACCTAGGTGCTTATTTAGCCAATCGGCTTACATTAGAATTTGGACGACGTATTTACAGCCATCTGTTAAGCCTCTCCTTGCCTGTATTACGTCATTGGCAAGTAGGAGAACTGTTTTCGCGTATTGGAGAAGTTGATACAATTCGTGGTTTTTTAAGAAAAAACTCTGTAAAAAAATAAATTTAGCAAACTTCATTATAAACTTATAGCTACGCAAAAAATCAATAACAAAAAATAATATGTTGCTTTTTCTGTCTCTTTTTAACTAAGGCAACTCATTTTTTGAAAAATAAAATGTCTAAAAAGATATGAAACAATTACTAAAAATAAATCTTATTTAATCTGATAAAAAATACCTATCGTATAGAAATATTATATATAAAAATACTTATCTATTTTACGAACGATTTTATATATAGAGAGATAAAGATAGAAATTGAGTATGCTATAAATAATAAACTTAACTCAACTAAATCTGATTTTATATGTTTTTTCCAACTTCTGAATCTAAGTATATAAGAAAAAACTTTAAAAAAACCAATAATACTTATTAAAAATAACGCAGTTTTAATAACTTCTAAAGTATCCACAATAAGAGATTCCAAAAATGTAATATATATAATTAAAAATAATAGAAACTTATATTTTATAAAATATAATTTAAATATAAATGCTAATATATAATATATTTTAATGCAACATAAATAAAACAAAACGCCAAAAAGAACAAAAAGAACAAACCAAATGTCTTAAGCGATTCCTTTATACTATTTTTCCAACTGTCACCAGTGTATCTATAAATTAATGAAAATAAAAATATAAAAATAAATATTGAATACAACAAATTAAAAACATTACCTATTAATAGTGAAATAATATTATCACCAATATACATAATAAAAATCCGAAATGAAAATTTTATATAAAATATTATAATGATATATATCTATAAAATACACATTATAAACGAAATTAGACATATATTTAATAATATATGTCTAAAAATTGATTTTAAAATATATTATTAAGAATTATCTACAAATCAAAAAAGGTGAACGCGACCACCACAGTCCTGAAACTTGCTCATAGGACCTATAAAAAGCCCCGCATTGCTGCCAAATGTATAACCTGTATATCCACCCACTGCAGCACCTGCAATCGTACCCCATAGACCACCTCGCGATCCCCTTAATCCTCCATACAGAGCTCCCACAGCTCCTCCAACGATTCCTGTCCCTATCTTACTTACCATCGCAGCATGGAAATAATCCTTAGGACCAAATGCCGTAGATGAACTTGATGAATGTGAACTGCTACTTGAATCATGTGATGAGCTTGAACTACCTATTTAAATCCTCCTTGTTTATTAAAAAACGTATCAGATCGATACAATTAAAATGGTTAGCATGCGGTTTAGACAACTGTCAAATATAATTTGTAAAAATATATAAATTATAATAAATAATAAAATAATGATAATAACTTAATGCTATGTTATTATAAAATTCCCATATATTTAACTAATAAACTTCCAGAATAATATATTATAAAAAATATAATTGTTGATAATATTATTCTTTTTATACTCCAGTTCTCACCTTTAAATCTATTGAAAAAAAACATGAAAAATCCATATATAAACGTTGCCAATAAGGAGCTAGTAAAAGTATTCATAACAAAAGAATCCAAAATAAAATATCTATTATCATAAACAAAAATATCCCTGAAATCAGTTGAGCCATAGCTTTAAAGATGTTTATAATATCACTGATCTCAGAAATATCTTTATCGTTATTTTCTAAATAAATTAGAAACAGTGTTCCTCCATTTTATGGATGGCATTGATTGTACTTATCTATAAAACCGGCAGCAGCTCCTTCTAATCCGCCTGTTAGCGCTCCTTCCGGACCCAATAATGCACCAGCAATACCTCCTATTAATCCTCTTACGATGCCACCTGCACCTAATGCTTGGTAATGGAGCGCTTGTGCTAAAATCATCTTCTTCTGGAAAAAGCCAACTTTTTGGTTGTGAGTTACTACTTGAACCATCTGATTATTCATGCTATTTAGCAAAAAATCAAATATAATTTGTAAAAATATATAAATTATAATAAATAATAAAGTAATGATAATAACGTAATTCTATATTATTTTAAAATTCCTATATATTTAGCTAATAAAATTCCAGAGTAATATAATATAAAAAACGTAATTGTCGATAATATCTTCCTTTTTATACTCCAGTTCTTACCTTTAGATCTATTGTAAAAAAATATTACAAATCCATATATAAACGTTACCAATAAGGGGCCAGTAAAATTATTCATAACAAAAAAATCCAAAATAAAATATCTATTATCATAAACAAAAATATCCCTGAAATCAGTTTAACCATAGCTTTAAAGTATGTTTACAATATCACTGATCTCAGAAATATCTTTATCGTTATTTTCTAAATAAATTAGAAACAGTGTTCTTCCACTTTATGAATGGCATTGATTGTACTTATCTATCAAACCGTTAGCAGCTCCTCCTAATCTGCCTGTTAGCGCTCCTTCCGGACCCAATAATGCACCAGCAATACCTCCTATTAATCCTCCTACGATGCCGCCTGCAACCTAATGCTTGGGAATGAGCGTCTGCGCTACAATCATCTTCTTGTGGAAAAAGCCAACTTTTTGGTTGTGAGTTACTCCTTGAATCATCTGATGAGCATGCTATTTAGCAAAAAATCAAATATAATTTTTAAAAATATATAAATTATAATAAATAATAAAATACTGACAATAACGTAATTCTATATTATTTTAAAATTCCCGTATATTCAATTAATAAATTTGCAGCATAATATAATATAAAAAACCTAATTGTTGATAATATTGTTATTTTTATACTCCAGGTCTCACCTTTAAATCTTTTGTAAAAAAACATGCAAAGTCCAAATCCAATTGCTGTCACTAAGGAGCTAATAAAAGTATACATAACAAAGAATCCAAAATAAAATATCTATTATCATACACAAAAATATCCCTGAAATCAGTTTAACCATAGCTTTAAAGTATGTTTACAATATCACTGATCTCAGAAATATCTTTATCGTTATTTTCTAAATAAATTAGAAACAGTGTTCTTCCACTTTACGGATGGCATTGATCGTACTTATTTATAAAACCGTTAGCAGCTCCCATTACTCCGCCTGTTACGGCTCCTTCCGGACCAGCTAATGCACCAATTAATGCTCCTGCGCCTGCCTTTATGGCTACTGATTCGATATAATCGCTTACTTCACAACTTGGATTCGGATGGCATTCATTGTACTTATCTATCAAACCGTCAGCAGCTCCTCCTAATCCGCCTACGAATGCACCTGGACCAGTTGCTAAACTAACTGCTGCTCCTATGCCTCCGTGTATGGCAGCTTCTGCAACATAATCGCTTGTTTCACAACTTGGTGCCGTATGGCATTTATTGTATTTATCTGCCAAAGCGTCACCAGCTCCTGCTAGTCCACCTCCTATTGCTCCATTGACAAAGCCCTTAGCGACACCTCCCGATCCAGAAAAAATACCTCCGACTGCACTAGCAATACTTCCTATTACTGTTCCTACAATGCCGCCTTTACCTGCTGCTTGGTAATGAGCGCCTGCACTACAATCATCTTCTTTTGGAAAAAGCCAACTTTGGGGACGTGAACTACTACTTGAATCACCAGCTCCTCCTATTCCGCCGCTTACTGCTCCACCGAGTAAGCCAGCACCTGCACCTCCTGGTCCAGCAATAGAACCTCCAGCTGCACCAGAACCACCTCCTAATATTGCTCCTACAATGCCACCTGTACCTGCTGCTTGGGCATAAGCGTCTGTACTATAATCATCTTCTGGAAAAAGCCAACTTTTTGGATGTGAGTTACTACTTGAATCATGTGATGAGCTTGAACCACCCATTTTATCCTCCTTTATTTATATTTATTAAAAAACGTATCATAGCGATACAATTAAAATGGTTAGCATGCGGTTTAGACAACTGTCAAATATAATTTAAAAAATAACAATAAAAATACTGTATAAAATAATAAATACATTTTGTTTGTATTGTGTTCATACAAAATGTATATTTTAATTAAGCAATAATACTATTTACAATACTGTTAAAATATGAGACACAAAGCCCTCTTTCTCTTAAACAAAATCATAAAATCAAATGAGTCATTCACAAGAAAAACCAGTAGCCTTCTCTTGGTTTACAAGCACAACAAAGAAATATATTTATTATGTTCTTGAACTTAGTTGCATTGCCATCGTTTTGCGTTTGCTGGGCTTGGTAAACCCTTTTATTTTTCAGACAATTATCGACCGTATTCTCCCTTTCCAGCGCATTGAAAGTCTCTATGCTATTGTTATCCTTATGATTGCTATCATGCTGTTTAGCACAGCTCTTAGCACTCTATCAGGTTACCTAGGTGCTTATTTAGCCAATCGGCTTACATTAGAATTTGGACGACGTATTTACAGCCATCTGTTAAGCCTCTCTTTGCCTGTGTTACGCCATTGGCAAGTGGGGGAACTGTTTTCGCGTATTGGAGAGGTTGATACAATTCGCGGTTTTTTAACAGGAACCATCGCCACAACCGTACTGAATGTTCTCTTTGCCATTATTTATCTTGCTGCACTCTTTTCTATTAGTCCGAAACTTACCTTTATTGTCCTTATCATTTTACCTTTACAAATGGGCTCTTTGGCATTCGTCGGTCCCTTCTTGCGCCGCCAATTACGCCGTGCTTTCACTCTACAAGCCGCCCATAAATCACGCCTTATTGAAAGTTTTACCAATCTTGAAGCTATCAAAGCGCATGTAAAAGAAGCTGCTCATACGATACGGATGCAAGAAACTTTAGCCCGCAGTCTAGATCAAAGCCTCACAACCAGTAAATTTCATCTCTTAAATGGGGCTTTAAGCCATATTTTTGGTGATCTTTTCACTATTTTTATCATCTTTTTTGGTGCTCAAGCAGTGCTGCAAAACCAGATTACGCTAGGGCAACTTATTGCCTTTCATCTTCTTGCTGGCAATGTTTCTGGTCCTATTTTAAGCCTTTCCTCTTTATGGGAAGAATGGCAGCATTTAAAAATTTCTCGTCTTCGTTTGGGTGATATTCTTAACGCACTTTCAGAATGGGAAAAGGAAAAGCCCCCCCTTCAACTCATCACCAAGCCCCATCTTGAAGCTAAAGATATCTGTTTTTCTTATGGAGACACACCTATTATCAACCACCTTGATGTCTGTTTACAACCTGGTAGGCCTATCATGTTGCTTGGCCCTTCAGGATGTGGAAAATCAACCTTTGCCAAGATTCTCTGTAGTCTTTATCCCCCATCAAGTGGGAAAATATTGCTTAACAATCAATCTTTACAAAATTTTGATATCCGTAGTGTGCGCAAAACAATCGCGTATTTTCCCCAAAGCCCTTGCCTTTTTTCCGGAACCATTCTTGAAAATATGCTTCTTGCCAAACCAGATGCTACAGAGGATGAAATCGTTGCTGCCCTTCATGCGAGTGCTTGTCATGATTTGATCTCTCAATTGCCTCAAGGGCTTCATACCCAAGTAGGTGAACAAGGGGGCTTTTTATCAGGAGGTCAACGCCAGCGCCTAGCATTGGCTTGTTTTTTTCTCATCAAACCGCAAATTCTTATCTTGGATGAGCCCACTTCCGCATTGGATGACAGGGTTAGTGCACAAATTGTTGAACATTTATACACGCTTTCGCAAGAGCGTATTGTTCTCGTCATTACCCACAAACGCGATCTTTTTCCCAAGCATGCAACCCTATTAAATTTCACTGAAATGGGAACACAAAATGGTAGATAAAGCTCCTCATTTGCGCCCTTTATCGCCAACCCTTCATATGGTGGTTGCTGTTTTTGTCGCCTTATTCCTCTTTATTGTCATTGGTAGTTTTATCTCAAAAACAGAGATTGTTGCACGGGGACAAGGGGCGGTTATTCCCACCTCCTATGTTCAACTCGTCCAAGCGCAAAATACAGGACGCATTGAAAAAATTCTTGTAAAAGAAGGGCAATTTGTTCATCAAGGTGATCTCCTTATTCAATTAGATCCCCGCGAAGCCTTAAATGAACGCGCACGCGTTCAAGCCGATATTGCTCAACAGACCCTTCAAGCGCAAATTGCCGCCGCTATCTTAGCTGCCTTGAGTGAACGAGATCCTTTGGATACGGATTTTGTAACCAAAGGGCTTTCTTATTTGCAAATTCCTGCCTCTAGCAGCAATACAGCAAGGCTGAAAGGGGAAAAACTCATCCACGCGACTCTTCAATCGCTCCAAGATAAAGTAAAAACACTGAAAGCTCAGGCTGACCGTGTTACACGCAGCGGTGCTGTCCAATACGCACAATTGGACAAATTACAAGATGATCAACAATTAAGCCAAGAAAAACTCAAAGCTGCCAAGAGTCTGATGGAAACAAAAGTCATCAGTAACTCTCTTTATTTAGAACGTCTCCATGATTTTAAAAATGTAGAACATGAAATTTTAGCCAATAAAAGACGCTTGGAAGAAAATACCGCTGAAATAGAAGCACTCCACCAACAAAGACAAAGCCTTATTTCCGATGAAATCGCCCGCTATCAGCAGCTTTCTCGTGAAACAGAACTCTCTTTACAAGGCTTAAAAGCCAAACTTGACAGCAGCCAATATCGTCTTGATCACTTATCACTTTATGCACCTGTTGATGGACGCATTGATGATTTAAGTATCCACACTTTGGGTGGCTTTGTAGAAGCCGGTAAAACGCTCATGCGTATTGTCCCTGACACAGGCGGGCTGATTGTTGAAGCGTTTTTTGATAATCGAGATATTGGTTTTTTAGAAAAAGGCCAACGTGCTTACGTAAAATTTTCTGCCTTTCCACCTGAACGCTACGGTGTTGTCTACGGTACAGTTATGAATGTAGGTGCAACAGCGCGCCATGAGCAAGAAATTAATGGTGCTTATGCTGTTTTAATTAAAATCGACCAAGATCACATCACTTTTAATCACCAAGAGCTGAAATTTATCCCTGGCATGACCGTGACAGCTGATGTCATTACTTCAAAACGGCGCCTTATTTCTTATTTCTTTGAACCTATTACAAAAATTTTAGAACAATCCCTAAAAGAAAGATAATCTTTATGAATGAAACTCCATCACCCTCACTCATAAACCCAATAATGGCTTTAGGAGCTATGGTCGTTTTAATGCTTCAATCCCCCCTACACCGCCGTTGGCTAATCTGGGATATTGAACGAAACTTAGGTCCAGCCTTACGGGTTGGGCAATACAAACTCTATCAAAATGAACATGGAGCATTTTGCGCCTTTATCACTTGGGCTTTTTTAGATGAAAAAAATCATCAATCCATGCTTGAAACGGGAGAGCTTTTGCCCAATGCTGACTGGCAGACTGGAAAATACGTATGGTTTATTGATTATGTAGCACCTTATGGCCATACTGCACATATTGTCCGCGATATGCAACGAAATATATTTCCTGACCAGCATTATTGTTATGCTGTCCGACGTAATGAAGATGGCGGAATACGAAAAATTGCTCGTTGGTGTTCCTATAACCCATCCAAATAGCTTTTATCTACTTAAGTGCGCCTCAATCATTTAAACCCACTCTCTTAATAGAAAAGAATCTTTTAAAAGAGCGCGTTGGAAATCATTATCGTAAAAGAGAATCTTAGCGTATTGATTGAGAGCTAACGCGCTAAAAACGGATATCTCTCAGCTTACCGGATTAATATCAATAGCAAAAAACCACTAAGAGGTTTAATCCACTCTCAAAGCTTCCTAAAAATTCGACTTAACTCATTTCATTAAAGTATGGCTGGGGTACCTGGATTCGAACCAGGGAATGCCGGTACCAAAAACCGGTGCCTTACCGCTTGGCTATACCCCAAAAAAAATACGCTTTATAATTACTTTTGCACCTTATAGCGATTCCTGTGATTGGACGCAATATCTGAAAATCAAAGACTTTACTTTTTTATCATAAAGTCTCTACCCTTTGTACGATACTGCAACGATACAAATTCGCAGCAAAAATAATATACAATTTTCCTTCTAACACAAGTCACAACCATTTATCCATAAATTATTTTGCTCTTTTATTGATTTCCTAGAAACAGAAAATAAAAATCTTATCGTTTAACTCGTGTCTTTAAATAAATGAGCATATGCTTTACTTTTCTTGATATATTCAAATCTCATCTTGCTCAATTAAAACAAAAGTTATCACCACATTGAGGGCTGGCAAAGTGGATAATAACCGCTGTGCTCTTTCATTAAGCATAAAGATGGTAATCTCTTTATTGTCATACTTTTCATAGATAGCCCCATAAAATGACATCAAACGCATTGAAAAATGTCTCTTCAAAATATGACTTAATATTCTGTTGTAAACACCATGACACATCAGTAAATTGAAAAAAATTGAGGTATAAGAACAAAAAACGAGGGATTCTCTATTTTTTCATTCAAAAGATCATGATATTTTTATCTGTTCATAGATGTCAAAAAGTCTTCAGAAGCATTATTTATATATAGTGCTTGTGTCCTTTTTGATTGATTAGCATATATTTCCTAAAAGCTCCTTTTCAAAGAGAGAGACATTAAAATTAATTAACATATAATAAGCATTCAACATTTGCTTTTAGGTACTGCAAATGGCAAATTAGGATTTTTAAGTAAGCTTAACAATTAGAATCGAGGAGATTTTTAAATGGCTTTTGAATTGGCTGCATTGCCTTATGATTACGACGCTCTTTCGCCCTATATGTCACGCGAAACGCTTGAATATCATCATGATAAGCATCACCTCACTTATCTTACCAATACCAACAACCTTATAAAAGACGCAGGCTTGGAAAATGAAAGCCTTGAAGAGATTGTTAAAAAAAGTTTTGGAAAAAATATTGGTTTGTTTAATAATGCAGCGCAATATTACAATCATAACCATTTTTGGAATTGGATGAAAAAAGATGGTGGTGGTCAAAAGCTGCCTGAAAAACTAGCAAAAGCTATCGAATCTGATCTAGGTGGCTATGACAAGTTCCGTGCTGATTTTATTGCTGCTGCTGGTGCCCAATTTGGCTCTGGGTGGGCATGGGTTGCTGTTAAAGATAGTAAGCTTGAAATTATGAAAACGCCTAATGGTGAGAATCCTTTGGTTCATGATGCTCAACCTATTCTAGGTGTGGACGTGTGGGAACATTCCTATTACATTGACTACCGCAATGCTCGTCCGAAATATCTCGAAGCTTTCGTGGATCATTTGATCAATTGGGATTATGTTTTAAAACTTTATGAAGATTGCGGATTGTAAGCCATCTAGATAATTTTTAAACGTCTATCAGTCCCTATAATCCAGTAAATTATAGGGACTTAAAAACAAAAGTATTATAGATTAGCAACTGTTTTTTCCTGCTATCTTTAGAATATATGCATAGATATAAGCGATTTCTTCTAACTTTGAAAAACGTCCAGCCGCACCAGCATGCCCGGAGTCCATATTAATACGCAATAAAATTGCATTATCATCTGTTTTTAACGCGCGCAATTTTGCTACCCATTTTGCAGGTTCCCAGTAAGTTACACGTGGATCTGTTAATCCTGCGATCACAAGCATAGGAGGGTATTTTTGCGCCTTGACGTTATCATAAGGAGAATAAGAAGCTATAAGATTATAATCTTCTTGTGATTCAAGAGGATTTCCCCATTCCGGCCATTCAGGAGGCGTTAGAGGTAAAGAAGCATCGAGCATCGTGGTTAAAACATCAACAAAAGGGACATTGGCTATAATCCCAGCAAAATCTTGTGGCGCTATATTGGCAATAGCTCCCATCAACATTCCGCCAGCCGAACCACCATGCGCAATAAGCCGATCATGCGCCGTGAATTTATTGTTTACAAGATAGCGCCCACAAGCAATAAAATCGGTAAATGTATTATATTTTAAAAGATGTTTTCCTTTCTCATACCATTCAACCCCTTTTTCTTTGCCTCCACGAATATGAGCAATAGCATAAATAAAACCTCTATTTACAAGAGAGAGGACATTACTATTGAAACTGGCAGGAATAGAGATTCCATAAGCACCATAACCGTAAAGTACACAAGGTGCACAGCCATTAAGGGGTGTCGTTTTATGATAAAAAAGTGAGATAGGAATTTTTTCACCATCCTCTGCTGTGGCCATAATACGTCGCGTTATATAGTCATCTTTATTATGGCCAGAGGGAATTATTTGCGTCTTTAATAATATTCGTTTGCGACTTTTCATCTCATACTCAAATACTTGATCAGGCGTTGTCATAGATGAATAAGAAAAGCGAATGGACGGACTATTATATTCCGCTGCACCTTGTAGACCTAAAGAATAAGCCTCTTCATCAAAAGCAATGGAATGGATTTGTTTTGTTGTACGCTCCATAATTTTTATACGAGGAAGTCCTTCAAAGCGTTCGAGCCAAATGAGAAAGTCTTGATACGCATCATGGGATATGATCAAACATCCAAGCTGATGAGACACTAGTTCCGACCAATTTTCTGATTGCGGTGCTTCATGCGGCGCAACCATAATTTTAAAGTCCTTTGCGTCATCTAAATTGGTAAGGATATAAAAGACATCACCACCTTCTGTAAGGGAATATTCAACACCTTTTTGCCGTTTTCGTACACATTGAGGAATGGTAAGAGGCGCTTCAGCAGGAATTAACCAGACCTCTGACGTTTCATGATCATGAATATTAATATAAATAACATCATGAAGCTTAGAGCCACTTACATTTAAGAAAAAACCTGGATTATCTTCACGAAAAATAAGCTTATCTTGTGATTGATCCGTGTTTAAGCGATGATAATAAAGCTCTGAAGGCCGGTGGCTTTCATCCACTTTTGTATAGAAAAAACCTTCAGATTGAGCATCCCACACAATTTGTCCAGATGTATCAGTTATGGTGTCTGTAAAATCAGATAATGTGTCTAAATTACGAATTTTAGCTGTATAGAATTCTGATCCTTTATCGTCATAGGTCCATACAACATATCTATGATCAGGAGATTCTTGTACTGAACCCAAACTGAAATATTCTTTACCTTCAGCCAAAAGATCACCATTAAGATAAACATGTTTTTCTCCACCATTCCTTGGTGTCCGAAAATAATGTGGTTGTTGCCCTCCGGTAACATAAGAAAATCCGTAAGCAAAAGGTCCATTTTTTATAGGAACGGAACTATCATTCTCTTGGATCCTACTTTTCATTTCAGTAAAAAGCAAATCTCGTAATGGCTTTGTATCAGCCATTTGAGCCGCTTGATAAGAATTTTCTTTTTCGAGATGATGTCGAATATTGGGATCAAGACAGTTAGGATTTTTAAAAACATCTTGCCAGTTAGATGCACGTAGCCAATGATAGGGATCATCACGAAAAATACCGTGATATATTTCTTTATGAGTGATTCTAGATGCTTTGGGAGGAGTTGTAAAAGTGCGGGTCATACACAATCCTATATTTAAAATATGTTAATAGCTTCGTTTATATGTTAGAATCAAAATTATTGATGCAAGTGTAAAAATATAATTTCAACGCATTTGCAGAAATAGCGTCATGATCATTTTTACAATTAATATCCTTCTATTCATTAGTTGTCATAGCTATTGTTTTCTAAGGATAGAATGCCACTTTTATAATGGAAGTGACTGGTAAGACAATTAAGTTATGAGAGAAAGAATTGATTTTTTTTGAAACAGTATAAATATATAATTTTATAGAAAGGAATAAATATATCTAAAATATTTCCGTTATATCATAAAAAACAAAAAATTATTCTATATCGCTTTAATGAATAGTTGTATATTCCAAATAGTGATATTTTGTCATATTTATAATAAAGTTTGTTTTTTGCTATAAATTTAATAAATA
>NZ_JAQITG010000003.1:0-176795 GCF_028618615.1 Bartonella sp. AU15XJBT | reverse complement strand
ACAACAGCTATCGTTCAAAAAATTATCAAGGATTATCCAAAGCACAGAAAAAGACTACTGCAAATCAAAGTCATGATGCTCCGACTCTATTGAGAAAAAAGCATCCCTTTCCAGTTTCACAATTTTGCTCATTTACACAAAACAGCAGAGAGCTGATAAACATTCCAAGCCTATCGCTTTAATCCCTCTTCAAACAAAGGCAAACATAACATAAAAATACACCGTATGACATCATACTCCCTATGCACCCTTCAAAACCATGAAGGAATAGCTTGATCTAAAATGATGCCTCTCCTCATAACGAATACGATACACACTTTTTCAGCACAGCGTCTCATCGCCGCGTGATTTCATTGTAAAATTCAAACGTTTAATAAAAAAGCAAACAACACACCGCACATGCACCTCATACTCCTTATCTCTTTAGCATCATTTCACACACGGCTTTCCCATCACCCAATTTTCCACACGACCCCTTTCCTCCCTACGCTACTACACGCCATTCCAACTTATTTACGCCTCTTCCCTAGACGCTCTTTATCTTTCACCCGCTGCCCTACAACCCTCTCTCAAATATCTTGTCTCCATTCACCTCTACGCCTCCATTAGCACCCTTTTCGCTCAACTATCCTTCCCAAATCCACCATACTCTTGATAAGTCACACACTTTTGCCTTTACAGTTCCACGCTTTTACGATTTTGCTTATTTACAGAAAAGAGTAGCAAACTGATGAACATTCCAGGCTCATTATCCAAGTCTATCGCCTAAACCTATTATTGGCATCAGCCCCCTTCAAACAAAGGCAAACGTAAAATGAAAAAACAACGTATGACACTATGCCCCTATGCCCTCTCTAAAAGCCGTAAAGCAATAGCATGATCTAAAATGATGCCTCTCCTCATAACGAATACGATACACACTTTTTCAGCACAGTATCTCATTGCCGCGTGACTTTATGGTAAAAAGCGTTCGATAAAAGAAATATACAGCGCTACAACAGCTATCGTTCAAAAAATTATCAAGGATTATCCAAAGCACAGAAAAAGACTACTGCAAATCAAAGTCATGATGCTCCGACTCTATTGAGAAAAAAGCATCCCTTTCCAGTTTCACAATTTTGCAAATTTGCAGAAAATAAAAAATATCATCTCCCCAAAAAACTAAGCTGCTTTCCTTCTCTTGCATCTCCCCCACCGATCTTCATCTTTCTTATCTTTTCAGTGCCCCCTCATACCTTCCTCAAACCCCATGCTCTACACACGACTTTTCCATCACAAAATTCTCCACACGATACCTTATTCCCAATATTTCAACACGCTATTCCAACCTTTACGCCTCTTCCCTAGACACTCTCTATCTTGCACCCGCAACCCTATAACCCCTCTCTCAAATATTCTATCTCCATTTACCTCTACGCCTCCATTTGCACCCTTTTCGCTCAACTATCCTTCCCCAAACCACCATACTCTTGATAAATCACACACTTTTGCCTTTACAGTTACACGCTTTTACGATTTTACTTATTTGCAGAGATTAGTAGAGACCAGATAACCATCCCAAAACTATTGATCACCAGCCTTTCCGCCAGTTCTCTCACCATTTCAATCTTTTCATCCCTATCCATTCCAACTTATTTACGCCTCTTCCCTAGACGCTCTTTATCTTTCACCCGCTGCCCTACAACCCTCTCTCAAATATCTTGTCTCCATTCACCTCTACGCCTCCATTAGCACCCTTTTCGCCCTATCATCCCACGACCACCATACTCTTGATAAATCACACACTTTTGCCTTTACAGTTACACGCTTTTACGATTTTGCTTATTTGCAGAAATGAGTAGAGATTCAATAACCATTCCAAACCCATTGCCAAAACCTATTGATTGCCATCAGCCTTCTTCAAATAAAGGCAAACATAAAATGGAAAGAAACAATATGCCCTCTGTATCTCCCCACGATATAAAGGCATAAAGATTTGGACACGGCACGGGTAGAAAGGTTGCAATGGTGTGGGGGCGTTGAGAGAAAGGCTGGTGATCAATAGTCTTGGAATGGTTATCAACTCTTTACAGTTTTCTGTAAATAAATAAAATCGTAAAAGCGCGGAATTGTAAAGACAGGGTGTGTGTGCTTTATCAAGAGCATGAAGGTTGTGAGAAGGATGGAGGGAAAAAGAAGAGATGAATGAAGGTTACGCGCGCTTTTTCAGCGCGGCATTTAATTGCCGTGTAACCTTATAATACGAGATCAAACGCTTGATAAAAGAAATATACAGTGCCGCAATAGGTATTATTAAGAAAAAATCAAGAATGCCCCCCAACAGAGCCATCAAAACCACCGTGGACGCTACCGCCATACCGTAATCCATTTTATTCTCTTCCTTTTATAAATTGATTGATTGGGGTTCTTTAGTCACTTCTTCCAATTGCTGAATCTTCTTGTTGAGCCGAGAGGTTAAAATTTCACGAAGGATGATAATAACAGGAACCGTTGCTAAAATACATATCCATAAAAGAACAAAGAAAAAAAAGAAAATGTACATAGAGATAAATCTCTTCTCATCGATCGAAAAATTCATCTTTGTATAGAAAGTCACATAGACATAAACTTTGAACACCATAATGATGAAAGAGAGGCATGCGTGGATGACATAATTTTTTCGCGAAAAAGCGAGCCATTTTTTAAACGAATGGGGACTTATTTTTGTATCCAGTGCTAAATTTTGCTGCACAATTTCTTTTAGGCTTTTTTTAGAGAAACAAAAATGCTGCGGCTGTTCGCTCATCAAGCGTCTTTGTTTTTTCAATTTGTCATAGAACCTCAAACGCTTGAATAAAGAATAATAAGGCGCCACAATCATCATCATGACAAAAAGAGCAAAAACCGTCACAACCTCGAGAAGAAAACAGCCAAACGGTAGAAAAAAAATAAAAAGGGCAACAACCTCATTTCTCATGGCGATCATCTCACCGATTGATCTTTAACGGCTGTGTTTCTACTTCCAGTTTTTGCTTTGTTTTTTCCAATTTACGCTCTTTAAAACGACGAACTCCCCAAAGGATCGGAAGAGGTGTGAGAAGACAAAACCAAATCAACATCGGTAAGAGAAAAATAAGAGAACCAATCCCCTCCCATCTTGTCCACTGCAACGGTTGTCCCAAAGACTCTGCACCGGCAGGAACTTCTAAAGCCATCATAATAAAGCATGTGCAAAACGCCATGAAAAAGCGATGCCCGATCATTTGATCCCTTTCCACCCCCTTACAGCTTTCCACTAAAGATTGCGTAAATTTTTTGAATGAAAAGAAAGACTCTTTAAATGTTGCGTTTTTCTCCTGCATTAATCCCCTCTGTTTTTCTTATTTTTACGCGCCATTTTAAGCTTTCTTTAATGTATCTAAACTCTTTATTTTTCTCAATAATTTTTTTCATCAATCCCAATTTTTACATCCATATATCTTACTTCCCCGTCCTTCATGTAAAGAATATGGGGACGAGCCTTTTTCCCATCAACCTCACAAATCATGTCCTTTTCGTAAACCGTATATCCCTGTTGCCTTAATTCTTGTCTTTTCTCCTCGATCAAATTTTCGTAAATAAAGCACCTTCTATTGCACAAGTCTGGATCTGTGGCTCTAAAATAGTCATAACTCTCCACCTCTAGGGAATAGGTTTTTGCCGCCTGTTGAAGCAAATCGTAACTGGGCTGTTTTGTCTTTTCTACCGCCTGAGCAATCGCTATCGCACGTGCCAAGTGCTCTTCTGTAATGCTTGTCTCAAAGCCCAACCTCTCACCTTCCATAAAGCTTTTGTGATAGGAATCTAAAGTTTCAACATCACCGACCAAAGCCAAAGCTGCGAGATAACGCAGCGCATAAGACGTCAACTGAGGAACCACAATTTTGTTTTCCCAAGGAAGAATGCGATATTGAGAGCGGAGCATGTTGCCAAGATCAACCTCGCCCATTGCTTTTTCTAAAGCTCTCTCAAGTGCATGGCGTAAACACCCCGCGCTCACCTTTTCTTCAAAAATTTCCAATCCCTTCACATCAAAACTCAATTCGAGAGCAATCAAGCCTCCAGAATTATAAGGGTCTATCGTTTGGCAAGCCGCCGCATGGATACCAGAGACCACCGCAATTCCACAATCAAATTGCGGATACCCCTTCTCAGCATTATAAAGAAACTGTACTTCACGGTCTGGTAAAAAGAAGGTTGCCAAATGATTTCCTTTTCCGTCAATTTCTATCCTCCACCCCAAACTCTTTAAAAGTGCCGTTGCACTTTCCAGCGTGACAATTTCCTCATCAGAAAGAGAAAACGCTTTGAACTCTTTTTCCTCAAATGACGGCTTAAGCATCGGTGTTTCCCCAAGTAGCTCAAAGGCAACCGGTTCTTTAAGCACACGTCTTAATTCTTTTCTCACTTGGCAATACAGTCTCACCCGCTTGAAAGTAGAACAGCACAATGCCAAAATAAACATCGTACACAGAGCAGAAAGCAGCGTGAAGAAAAGAATGCCGACACCCCACGAGAATAAAACAACTATATCTTTCATTTTCCCCTCCCCTTCATGTGCTTTTTTGTCGATACGCAGCCGCTATCCGCTCCCAAGTTGCCTGCTCTAACTGATCAATCTTTTTGTTCAACAAAACCGTGAAGATGACACGAACCACAAGAGCAAAAGCAATGGGGATGAACATCAAAAAAAACTCTAATATAAACTCCATGCTGAAAAATAAAACTATCGAGATATTTCCTTCCCATCCCGTCAACTTCGACTCAAACAACATAGGTATTATGGAAACCGTTCTCAAAACTGAAATAATGAAAGCAATATAAAAGATAACTTTATAATTTTTGCGTGTCAGAAACGCTTCTTCAAGCGAAAAAAAACGTGGTTCCCTTCGTTCTCTATCCCATGTTGCATTTTGTTCATTGCTTCTCATTTTTTACCCCTCATGTGTCTAAAATTTTAAGCTATTTTCATTGATTAAAACTTTTGTCCTTACAATGAATTCAATTTTTATATCAATTCATCACGATCAATCGCTTGTTAGATCAATCACTTGGTCTTTCCTCATCTTTTATGCGCGATAGCGTCTTTTCCCTTGCCTCTAAACATCACACCAATAAAAGCGTGCCCTATAATACATAAAATATAGAAAGACCAACTTTCATTTTGCCCTCTTCTTTACGCTCTTATTTTGTTAAGAAGGAATTTTTCTCCGCTTGGCCAATTGCTTGATCCAACTGATCGATCTTTTTTTTCAACAAACGCGTAAAGATGACACGGACCACAAAAGCAATAGGGATCAATAAAACAAGAAGCACCGATATAAAAACCAATATTAAGATGAGAATGAAGAGGCTATAATTCCACCACCCTGTCAAATCCCACTCAAATAACAGCACAAGCACTATTTTAAAAGCCTCAATCATAAAAGTAATACAAAAAATGACTATATAATTTTTACGTGTCAGAAACGCTTTTTCCAAAGAAAAAGACCGTTGTTCTTCATCCGATATTGAATTTCCCCCACTGCCCCTCATTTTTACCCCTCATTTGTCTAAAATTTTAAGCTATTTTCATGAATCGACGCTTTTGTCCTCCACAATTTTTATATCAATCGCTTTTATCCCCCATCTTTTATAAAAACAATATCAGAAGTGCATAAGAGTCTACTTTTTTCCCATTGACTTCAACCATCATGTTTTCATCCCTAACAGTGTATCTCTATTGTCTTAGATACCTATTTTGTCTCCTCGAGACATTTTTTATAAAAGAGATCTTTCTATGGCATAAATTGAAATGTCTGGCTCTAAAATTCTGAGTGGTGTTTTTTCCCCAAGAGAAGTACCTTTCAAAAAAAGAAGCAAAGCGGTTCAAGAAAATCATCCGCGCGTTGCTTTGTCTTGAAAACAGCTTAAGTTATCAAGCCATCACCAAAGCCTAGCCACGCACCTTCTCTTAAACCATCCTCAAAGCATGGTGGAAATGGATTTTATGTGTGTCTCAAAGCCCAGTCTCTCACCGTCCCTAAAGCTTTTGTGCTCAAAGGGTCTCACCACCGCCCCTCAAAGCGCGAAAGCCCCCCAAGATATGCACAGCATAGAATGCTTTATTTTCTTCTTTTTCTTCACTTTTCTCCCTCATCTTCATGAGAGAGTTCATGAGAAAGGATCATCAGTGTTTTTTTCTGCTCAACCTCTTCTTCCAGTTGTCGCATCATTTTCTTCAACTGATGATTTAAAATAAAAAGCATTATAAAAACAATGGGTAAGAATAAAAAAGTACAAGCCAACATCCATGCCAATGGCTCTAAGAGAGTCGCAGAAAAAAAATCCTTCCTTCTCCATATCTTAACGATAACAGCAATAACTGTTGGAAGTGTCACCATGACGGTCGAAAGATAGAATATTTTTTTATAATCGCCCCAAACAAGCGAAAGCTGTTTTTGATCAAACAGGCTGCTACTTTTCATTTTTGGACGATCTGTTCTAAGGCACTATCGCGTTCATTCAACACGCATTTCAGTTCCTTTTTTACGCGGCAATAGAGCCGTGCACGCTTGATAAACAGATAATAAATGACCAAAATTGGTACCCATATTAAAGCATTTAAGGGTGTAAAGACTAGGAAAGAAAGGGCTGCTAATACTATCATACTACTCGTCATTTTGTCCCCCTTGCACATTTTGCATACGGATTTCCTGGTCGCGTTGTTTGATTGCTTCTTCCAATTGTTGAAGCGTTTCTCTCAATTTTCTCGTTAATCTTATGCACACCATGCCAATGATCGGAGACAAGAGAAGAATTCCCATCGATATAACGCTCAACAGCATCATGATAAAGCCAATCCTATCACTTTTCCACCATGCCAAATTTGCGATAGAGAAAACCGATTCTAGAAGAGAAAAGAGGATAAAGACAAAAAGAATTATTTTACATTCTTTTGAAGAAAGAAACAGAGATTCTTTGAAGTTAAGAAAGCGCATTTTTGCATCAAGGATCTCAAGCGCGAGATTGTGTCTTTTCATCTCTCCCTGATCATTGCGCAATTGTTGTATGGCTTGCTTTTGTTGCGTCGTCCTCTTTTTCAATTCTTGAGTAAGTTTAAAGGACAACCTCACATGCCTGATCAACCGATAAGGCAGCCTGACAATGACCATAAACATTAAAATGACAATAATGATGAGTCCTAAAAAAACGAAATGTCCTATCATAACGTTCCCTCTTTTTCCCTATCGCATTGATGTGCAATCATCATTTTACTTTCTACTCAAGCAAATTTTTTTCATTTCTTCACTGCTTTTTTCACGCCATAATAAAAGGAGATTATGGAGAATTAAAATGACAGGCAAAGTGACAACAATACACGTCCACAACCCAAACAGCAGCTGCGCGACCAAAGAACCAATGTGAAGCAAGAAAGGTGCATGATTGTGCAAAAAAATCGCAGATTTTGGGAGAAAAACCGCAAAAATAATAAGAACTGTAAAAAGCACAAACATAACAAAAGTGATAGAAAAGAGTATCGAATAATCTTTTTTTGAAAGTTCCAAAGATTCTTTAAAAGAAAGAGCACTGAACTGTGTTGCAGGAACTGTATTCTGTCCTCGTCCCTCTGCCTGATCATACCTCAAATCCTCTGCTACACCCTTTTGTAATTTCCGCCACATGGCCCATAACAAGATTGTTCGTTTTATAAAAGAATAATAAAGTGCCAAGATTGTCATCACGGTGGAAAAGAATACCGAGAAAAATGCAGCATAAATAAAGATAATTACCCCTGCGCCAATCAACCTTCCAATGATTAAAGAAGTGCTCACATGTTCCCCCTATTATATTCTGTCAAAAGATTGATTGTCTAACTGTTGCGGCTCTGGCTCTGTTTCCCACAGCTGCATCATTTGTTTCACATCCCGTTTCACCATGGCGAGGAGAATAAAAAAGAGTGGAAAGAACGCGAAAAGAACGCCCAAAATTATTTGCGGCATAAGACATAAAAAAGCCCAAACACTATTCCACCCCGCATCACGCACATACCCGATGATAGGACTTTTAAAAGGCTGTGCAAGGTTCTCCTGAAACATTTTTTGAATATCTTCTTGTTTCATTTTCGCCATTGCTTGAAACTGTTCTTTGGATATAACGTGAAAAAATTCCCAAGGCTGCATATAGGTAGACGCGGCAAAAAGCCCAAATAAGAGGATAGCCAAGCAACAAATGATGACATAATCTTTTGTCGAGAGAGGCATTCCTTTTTTGAAATCCGCCAATTGATCCGACAATGGCTTGGAGACAAAAGCCTCATTCCCCTCATGGACAGATGGATGTTGTGATTGATCTCTCATCATACGGATAATCCCCCACTTCTAAAATCCCCACGCTTCAATATTTGACACCACGCGATCAGCGTGACAAAACTGCTTAGCACTCTTCTCATCATGAAGCAAGCGTTAATAATTCCTTTTAAGTATTTTTTTAATGCCTTGAGTACGGAACAACAAGACACCCTCCCACGCTTACAAGCCCAAACGCGCCTTTTTCCCTTCTGATCGATCACCAACCCTAAAGCCCCCTCCCCTTAAAGGGCGCTGTTTGACAAAACCCAATCAATAACACTTTTCAATTCAAAAAAAACATCCCCTGGGGAAATTTTACCTGCCCGCCATAAACGACAGTGTTTACCACCGCTTCAATGAAACCGCACCTATACGAGACAAAGGATAATGATCTTCCTCTCTGCCCTCCAAAGGACAAAGATTCTAA
Source organism: Bartonella sp. AU15XJBT (assembly GCF_028618615.1). Classification (NCBI taxonomy): domain Bacteria; kingdom Pseudomonadati; phylum Pseudomonadota; class Alphaproteobacteria; order Hyphomicrobiales; family Bartonellaceae; genus Bartonella; species Bartonella sp. AU15XJBT. The sequence goes on along the minus strand of NZ_JAQITG010000003.1, from coordinate 168,020 downwards.
AACCCATATCAATTTGTAAACAATCTAATTGCTCTTAGTGGATTCCACCTGCTCATCACTTATGAGCTCCATTTGCATAAGGCCCTACGAACGAGCTCTTGCTTTAATATTCGCTGCTGATTTTAAATATTTAACGGATCAAGCGTTGTATGCCTTATGAGCTTTATATCACCGCCTCAAATGACAGTATTTTATCGCATAAAAGGATAAAATATTTTCACAAGCTCTTTGTGTCTTGATAAACAACACATTGATTTATAATGATGAATCATCATTTTTTTAAACTTGAATCATCACACCGCGATACTGTAAGATTCTTTCATCACATCCCCATATTAAAATCAACCCAAAGCATATCGTTTGCAGATTACAAGAGGGAGAAGCCCGTGTGGAGTAAAAACGGTACAAGAAAGACATAGCTTTTCATGAAGAGTGGCAAAATCCCGTAAATTGGGAACGAGCAAAGAGGGGGGGCCGGCTTCCTCTTTTTATGAAACCTAAAATGAGGGGGCTCAATAAATCCTTCATGGGGCATTTTATCCTTGCATAAAGAGCCCTTCTATTCTTCACGGACACCGTCGCGAAATTGGGATTGAGAACTTTAAGACATGCCTCTTTAAAACAAGCCCGTGAATGCGCAGCTCCAAGGTATGTGGTTTGGGTATGTGGTTTGAGACGTTCTGTTTTACGGGAGAGATGTGCCCTCATAAAACAAAAGAAACAAAAGCGTGAGACCAGCAACATCCCACAGGACAAACAAACAATTGATTATCTAAAATTGCACCAACAGCAGCCTTAAAATTTTTCAATTCTCATTTTAAAATTTCTTAAATTAAAAAAGCGCCTCTTTATAAAATTAATAAAGAAATATCTCGTATCTCACAAATCCCGCCCCCCCAGCTTTATAAAAGCCTCTCTTATCAAGATATCTTCTTATAAAGTTTCTTTGGGTATTGCATCGCGCCATTTAAACGACAGCCACCCCTTCTTATGATAAAATCCATTAAAACGGAAAAAATTATCCTCTATAAATGATGACTATAAAAGTAAGACGCTACACCAGATCACTTGACCTTCTCAGTTTATTTTGAACCAATAAACGATTATTTTATTTGAAAATAGAGGGTGCCTTATGCTATAATGATAAAAGTGGGTAAGTTCGTTTTCTATTGTTCTCTACCCCTTCAACACCAGGCAAAATCCCTCTATAAAGGATAATCTTTAAAGAAGGCTCTATCTATAAAGGACGACTCATAAAGAATAAGATCTGCTTAAACTGCGTGATGAAGACCTGGCATCTTGGTCCTGCGTTCAAAAACAAAAACCTCACTCCCCCAATAGCAAACCCCAAAAACAAAACCTTTTCAAAGGAGGAATTAAAAAGTTTCCGCAAAACGCGCGTAAAAAAAGCTCTATCATTCCCAGATAACTCCCAATAAGCCCTCAATCATTCTATGAAATAAAGACTTCATGAGAAAAAATAAGGAGAGCACCCCCATAGAGCTTTATTTTTTCATTCACATTTGACAAAAATTTCTTTTACTTTTTCCAAAGGAGTTGAGAAATCTGTAGAAAGAAAATTCCTTGGCTATCGATGCTCAAAAGATAAAAATAAGCATGATGGGGGAAAATAACACTGATAGGGTCAAGAAAATGCTAGGAAACACCAGATGATCTTTTCGCTCTATAATGTTGCTGTTCTTTACGCTTAAAGACTTCGTTTCTCCTTTGCTCTGCAACAATTCATATCCCCAAAGAATTTTCCTCCCCACAGTATTTGCCCCCCGTATTTGCTCTCCCCTCACTATTTACTCCCCCCCCCCTCAATATTTACCCCAAGTGCTTTTTACAATCACTGTCCCCCAAAAGTAGACAGTTTATTTTTCATTCAAATGGTTAAGTTCATGAAAATAGGTAAAAAACGCGGTAGACCGAGAATAACAGGCAAACTGAGAGAGCCCAATGGTCGTATTTCACGTGCCAAAGGTCTCCGAAAATCTGCATCTCAATCAGCCATTGAAATGCGTGCAAAACGCTTTGGTTTGAGCCTTGAAGAAGCGAAAAATCCGCTTGTGGGGACCTATATTGGGCGTCTTTGTTTGCTTGGCTATAAAGATGCTTCATCAGGCATCAGTAAAGAGCAATATGAAACAGCGCAACAATACTTGCAAATCAGAAACGACTATTTATGTGCCAAAGGTTTACCAAATGGCTATTATGATGGCTTTAAGCCTAGCACATCTGATGAGAAAGCCAAAAAGCAATGGGTTGCTCTTTCAACCCAACGCTATGAAGCGATGCAAGAAGCCATTAAAGAAGCACAATATCTGCATCGCCAACACAATTTTCATGCGGCATTACAATATCTCGTGAGTGAAGATCAACCACTGCCAACGCTTGTTGGCTCACTGCGCATTATTCTTGATGCTCTTTATAAACATTTTGACTGTTTCAGCCACAAGCGCCTTCGCTAAAATATCCTTTGTTGTCCGCCCCTCAAAAAAGAACAAAGATTCCACAACCTACGCCCCGTTTGCCAAGCCCCCTCTTTCAACCGGATACACTTGAGATCCACAGAGAGCTTGCCTTTTCATCGGACTTTCAGATTTGCGAACTTAAAACGGCGCGCCAATAAACAAGCTTAAAAACAGCCCTCACGCCCTCAAAAGCACATCACAACCGATCCAAGAAATATATGCCCTCAAAGGACAAGACGGCATAACAAGACAACCCCCTCTTCAGACATTCCTCCTCCGTTGTAACCAGCCGCGCCTTTCATACACACTGCCCCCCATGGTCATGCCGTGACAACTTTAACACTTGAGACAATTCATGATAGGCATTTTGAGTTCTTTCCTGTACAATTTATAAGGCTTCCCCTATTTTATGACATACAAGATATGATTTTGCTTCAACATAAGTTTTAAATGAGAAAATTTTACGTATTTGGATCTTTCATTCAAGATGAATAAAGATTAAATGATCATTATCAATCAATCTATTGATATTAAAAACAACAGGTTGGCTTTTTACAAAATGAGTTGATTTTTTTACAAAATTAAAAGCATGAGCTTTTAAACCAAAGAAAAAGCCCTCAGCAACAATCTACCCCCCCTATCAACATCTAGATTGGCAACAATCCACTCCCCATCTACGCCCCTCGCTCATAGGACAGCCACCACAGCCTCAATCGCTCCACACAATCGCAATAATCTCGCCTTTCTCCCCCACCAACACCTGCCCCCCCAACCTGCCAACCCCAACCTGCCAGCCAAAGCCTCCCCAATGGCATTGATAAAGAACCACGGATTTCAAAACGACAACTTAGCCTCCCCCTCGCCCTTCCTTTCTCAAAAGAAAAAATGTTCTTTGCCGCATCAAAAAACTTTCCCATAAAGACAGCATATTTTACGGTACAATCAATGAATTTCTATAGATTTATTTCCGCGATAAAAAAGCAAAAATAATCGTTTTTCTGTTGACAAAATATGAAAAATCGTATTTAATGACGGATGCGGTAAAGGGGTATTTGTGCCCTAATTTCATCATAAAATGTTTCTCTTGTGATAGGCTGTTATAGATTGTTATAAAACAGTGTATTTTGCAGCAATGTATAAAATGGTGTGAATTTTTACCATTTGAGAAGATTAAGCAGTGACTAAGGGTTTAAAAGTTTACTGTCTGACGGTATCTTCCTTCTTTTTTTAAATTGTCTTTCTTTTGCATCACAAAAACCAGTATTTTGAGATGTTCAGGGAAAACAGTATCCACACCCCCCCAAAAAATACCCCAAAAAACACCGATGTAATCTCTCATAAAAGTGATGTGCAATACACGAACAGCAATAAGCTAGAGCTGTTTCTGTTGATACAGAGTACATTTTATTCGCCCCACACTTCAAAGCCCCCCCACTTTAAAGGGCGCGGCTTTTAAATCCACGTTGCTTTGTAAAGAAACGATGGTTTTTGGCAAGATGCACTTTTGATCCACAAACCTTTCCCCTTAAAATTTCCCCATGCTCTTCACTCAAAACTTAAAAGCACAATAAACAAACTTAAAAACAACCCTCACGCCCTCAAAAGCACTTCACAACCGATCTAAGAAACATATGCCCTCAAAGGACAAGACGGCATAACAAGACAACCCCCTCTTCAGACATTCCTCCTCCGTTGTAACCAGCCGCGCCTTTCATACACACTGCCCCCAATGGTCATGCCGTGACAACCTTAATACTTGAGATCCACAGAGAGCTTGCCTTTTCATCGGACTTTCGGAGTTGTGGACTTAAAACACGCGCCAATAAACAAGCCTAACAATAGTTCCCACGCCTCTCACCACCATACCCACGATAACCACACCAGCCCCCCCAACAACTATATCGGCAACAATCTTAGCCGTCACACCACCCCCTATACGACAAACACCTCCTATACGACAAAAACCATGGGACCCAATCACCAACAAAACCGCAATGGACCACGCTTATCATGCATCAGCCCAACACCAAGCCCCCACCAACACGACTCCATCAAAAAAACAACACAAGGTCCCAAAACCAACACCAACCATCTCTCCCAGAGGAAACACCTTACTTTTTCGCACCACTGCCCCTTTTTTCAAAAGAGGAAGAAAACTATGACACGCAACGCAACCTTTATGAGAAAATTTTTATAGAGAGGAACCAATCAACAGCCACTCTAAAAGCCCCCATACCCTTCAATACTCAAAACGTATCAAGGAGGCTTACCTTATATCACAACACCTCAAAGGACCGTGTTTTACGGCTTAACAGTATTTTTCAGCATAACAGGATCATTTGATAACAAATGATTTTTCCAGAAAAAAATCCAAAAGAATGTTCTTTAAAAAAATAGGCATTATTGTATACCAAACACCGATTGCGGATGGTTTCATTGTTTCACACGCAAAACTGTTGAAAAAAGCTGTCATCTCTTCATTGAAATAAGCCATGCGATAGAAATAACTTAAAATATAAAGATAACGTTGCAAATCCCCCCAAATTTCTTCCAATTTTTATAGATTTTACAGCTGTAAAAAATATGCGGATTTTTTAAAACTTAAACAAAGCCTCAAGCTTTAAAAGCCTTCTTATAAAAACGCTTTTAAATAGGATTTTTCCTTAATTTTCAAGAGATAAAGGCTTTCTTTCAAAACATCATTTGGTCAGAATTTAAGAAAATAATATTGGCCTATCGCCCCTCAAGAGAAAGGTTAATATGATGAAACCACAAGATTCAAAAGACGTTCCCCCTCACTCCTCACAAACACTCGAAGGAGCAAGCGCACAAGAAGGAGCAAGTGCACAAGAAAGTCCGAGCGCAGATGCATCCTTAGAAAATCTTGCGACACATTTAGAACGGCTCAATATCGAAAAAATACACAATACCCCCTTCAACCGTGCGGAATTAAAAGATATCATTAAAGGCTTAGAAAAGCATAATGCTAATGGAAGTTGGATCAAAAATTATTATGATATTTTAGATCTTTATATGATGCCAGCCTTAGTCGATCAAGCAAACCGTAAATATCCAGAGATGAATCTTAAACTTACAACCCCCCCTGACGGCTTTGCCCTTGCTCTCAAAGACACACTTGAGAGCGGCATAAAATCTTCCAGATTTATTGTTAATGCGCAAGATAGAGGCATCCATTTTGCAGTTGTTGATCATCAAACCATCGGTGATCAAACATCTTTGATCTTTTTTGAACCGACCTCACTGCGTGAAACGCTCCCCACATTACTCGCATTAAGGACACGACAATCCCTTGAAGAGCGGCAATTTCCTCCTATTCATTTTTCCACAGCGGAAATGGACATTCAACGCAGTTCCTCTGAATGTGGAATGTTCAGTTTAAGCCTCGCCAAAAAGCTTTACCTTGAATCTCAAAGATTAGAAAGACTGCACAAAGATAATATTAAGGGCGTATTATTTGAACCGGATACGCCTTTACCGGCTGAAAAGTTAGATCCCTATCTTCCAGCCCGTTTATACAAACACGTGCAAGGAAGAAGACGTCTTGGAGAATATCTAAAAGCCAATCCAGAAGCAGCCCATGAAAAAGTCAACAGAAAAGGCGAAACTCTTGCCGAGAGGTTTGAAAGAAGCTTAGTGACAACAGAGAGAAAAACGGTCTCAATTTCACAACACAGAAAAAGAGCAACGGAATACAAATCTCTGATGATGTAATTGAGATTTTTCTCTATTCCCTCCATAAAGAATGAAACAATGCCTCTTTACGGCTAAGTTTGCGATAAGCAAAGCGGCTTTTCCGTTTAAAAGAGGTAAACGACAAGCAACGTGTCTCTTAAAGACAAAACAGAGTATTCTATAAAAATTCTATCAAAATCAGCCCAGAGCCCATATTTTAAAATGAGCCCATATTTTAAAATTTTGAAGAAACAAAAAGCACGCGAGAATTGTAAAAACCCCGCCCGCACCTTCTTATAAAAACAGCTAAAAGATGATCTTTTTTCCTTAATTTTCAAGAGAAAAAGGCTTTTTTCTTTCAAAACATCATTTGGTCAGAATTTAAGAAAATAATATTGGCCTATCGCCCCTCAAGAGAAAGGTTAATATGATGAAACCACAAGATTCAAAAGACGTTCCCCCTCGTTCATCACAAACACAAGCAGGTCCGAGTGCAAATGATCCTACGGAAAATCTTGCTACACATTTAGAACAATCCAACAGCGAAAAAGGAAGAAATATCCCTTTTGATCGTGAAAAGTTAAAAAATATTATTGCAGGCTTAGAAGATGACATTTCAACGGGGCGTTGGTTCACAGCTGATTATGCAAGTACAGATCTTAAACTGATGCCAGCCTTGGTCGATCAAGCAAACCGTAAATATCCCGACATGCGTCTTCAATTAGCAGAATCATCTCACGACTTTGCCCTTAAACTCAAAGACACACTCGAAAACGGCGTTCAATCTTCCAGATTTATCATTTACACAAAGGATAGAGGAATCCATTTTTCAGTGATTGATCATAAAACCATCGATGACAAAACATCTGTGATATTTTTTGAACCTACAACATTCAACAGTATGAAACCAGCGGTGCTAGCATTAAGGACACAATTGGCCCTTAAAGCACATGAGTTGCCCAACTGTTCTTTTTCTATGGTAGAAATGGATATTCAACGAAGCACTTCTGAATGTGGAATGTTCAGCTTAGCCCTTGCGAAAAAGCTTCATAACGAATCTGCTAAATTAGAAAGACTGCACAAAGATAATGTTAAAGGTGTCTTATGTAAACCAGATACGCCTTTACCTGCAGAAAAATTGGATACATATCTTCCAACCACTTTTTATAAACACGCACAAGGAAGAAGACGTATTGAACAATATCTAAAAGCCAATCCGGGTGCTGAACATGAAACAGTCAACAAAAAAGGTGAAACTATAAGGGAGAGATTTGAAAAAAACTTAGAAACAGCAGAGGGAAAAACTGTTTCTGTTTCACAACATAGAAAAAGAGCAACCGAATACAAATCTCTGATGATGTAATTGAAACGTTTTTACTTTATCCCTATACCATATCCATAAAGGATGAAGCAATGCCGCTTTACAGCGAGGAATGAATTGCTATTAGAAAATCTGCTTTTCCATTTGAAAGAGGTAAAGATGCAAACAATAAGCAATTTACCTCTTAAAGGCAAAACAAAGCTATTCTATCAAAGTGAGCATGTTTTAATAGAGTACTATACAAATTTAGAAATGCACGGGGATGCTCAAATTTTTACATTCAAGAGAAGCATAAGCCTTACGCAACGCTCTGAAAACACCCCTTTTTAACCTCACCTTCCAAGGTGCAAAGGCTTTCTTTCAAAACATTGTTTAGTCAAAATGTAAGAAAATAATATTGCGGATCGACCATCAATATGGAGGCTAATAGTATGAAGCCACAAGATTCAAAAGACATTTCCTCTCGTTCATCACCAACACAAGAAGAAGCAAGTGCACAAGAAGAAGTCAGCGCGAATGAATCCTTAGAAGAGCTTATTGCCCGTTTAAAGCAAAACTCCCTCCAAACAAAAGAAGAACATGTCACCCCAAATTCTGAAGAATTACAAGCTATTATTGCAGGCTTAGAAGATGATCTTATCACCGGCCGTTGGATTTTTGCTGATTATGAAGATACCGATATTAGACTGTTGCCGGCTCTCGTCAAAAAAGCCAACAGCAAATACCCAGGGATGAATCTCAAATTGGCTCTTACAGCTGAAGATCTTACCCACGCACTCAAAGAAACAATTGAAAGCGGTGCCAAATCTTCCCAATTTGTTGTCAACATGGGGAGCAGAATCCATTTTGCGGCAATGGATTATAAAAAAGTTGATGACAAAATCTCTTTTATTATGTTTGAACCGACAACATTTCAGAATATCGCTGCTTGCAAACTAGGGATAAAAATAAATCAAACCCTGCAAACTCTTCAACTGCCTCCTTATTCTTTTACCATGGCCGAAATGGATATTCAGCGAAGCTCTTCTGAATGCGGGATGTTCAGCTTAAGCCTCGCCAAAAAGCTTCATCTTGAATCTGATAAATTAGCAAGACTGCATAAGGATAATGTTACGGGGCTATTATGTGAACCCAATACGCCTTTACCGGCTGAAAAGTTAGATTCCTATCTTCCCGTCAGTTTATACAAACATGCGCAAGGAAGAAGACGTCTCGAACACTATCTAAAAGCTAATCCGGGCGCTGAACATGAAACAGTCAATAAAAAAGGTGAAACTATAAGGGAGAGATTTGAAAAAAACTTAAAGGAAGAAGGGGCAAAAAACGTCTCTGTTTCCCCCCACAAAAAAAGGATTACGGAATACAAATCTTTGACAATGTAATTGACGTTTTTTCCTATTTTCTCTTCATAAAGAATGAAGCAATGTTGCTTTACAGTGAAGATTTCTCTAGGAAAACCAGCTTTTCTGTTCCTAAAATAAAAAGAGCAAACAACTTGCCTCTTAAGAGCAAAACGCCGTTTTCCTATCAAACCATTCCCTCTTAGAATTGTATCAAAATTCCAAAGCTCTTATTCGCTCAAAGCTCTTTTTAACAACGATCCTATTTAGATATGCAGAACGCTGAACCCATGGAATACTTTCGTCTTCAGTAAAAGCCTATGTCTTGTTTTCCTGAGAGTGTCCGCTTTATCTCAAACGCCTCCACCATACCCCCAAACAACCGCAATGAACCAGGCATACCGTGCATCAGCCAAACATCAGCCCCCACCAACAAAATACCATCAAAAAACCAGCACAAGCTCTCAAAGCCAAACCATCTACCAAGGGAAACACCACCACAAACACCCCATTTGCTAAGGAAAACATCACCAACCATTATCCACTTGGAATGTCATAACCAACCTTTTGATTTCATCAAAGTTTTACGTCTCTTCTATTCTTGAAGCGAGAAAAAATTCATTTTTAATCTTTCAACCAGCCTCACATGACCTGTGAGGCTTTATTTTATGGAGAAGCAAATGAGAAAAATATCACCAAAAGGGCTTGCACTCATTAAACAATGGGAAGGATTGCGTTTACAAGCCTATAAAGATGCCATCGGGGTGTGGACAATCGGTTATGGCCATACCAGCACGGCTGGCAAACCGTTTGTACACAAAGGCATGGTCATCACAGAAAAACAAGCCGAAGAAGTTCTTTCTCAAGATTTAAGACAATTTGAAAATACCGTTGAAAAAAATGTGACGGTTTCCTTAACAGATGAACAATTCGCAGCACTCGTATCGTTTTGCTATAATGTAGGGACAGAAGCATTTTGCAAGTCGACCCTGCTCAAAAAACTCAATAACAGCGAATATGAAGCTATCCCTTCCGAATTACAAAAATGGACCAAAGCAGGGGGAAAACGTCTTCACGGTCTTGTGCACCGTCGTGCAGCAGAAGCGGGATTATGGGCAAAAGGGGCTTATGTTTCTCCCAACTATCAAACCGTGGAAACAAAAGAACCCATGGGTTTTTTCAAAGCAGAAGCGCTCACACCCATTATTGGTTCTTTTTCTGGACTTGGAGGCTTATTGGCCGGCAATGGTCCCATCCAATGGGCTTTAGCAACCATCATGGTTTTAGCCGCCTGTGTTGGTATTTTCTTTGTGGTAAAACGCTTTCGGGAGCAGCGCTTATGATGGGGTGGTTGAAAAAAAATTTGATGATAATGGGCGCGGCTCTGACCGCTTTTTTTATCGCTTTAGCAAAAGCTTTTACGCTTGGAAAGAAGCTTGAACAGCAAAAGCAAATAGAAAAAACGCTAAAGTCATCAACAACACGGCTAGAGGTGGAAAATGAAATTAATCAAAAAAGTGATCCTGATGTGCGCGCCGCTCTTACTCACTGGTTGCGCAATAAAAACAATAAATGAGCCTTCATCTTGCGTTGGTTGGCTGCCCATTTATTTAGACCAAAAAGATCTCAAAAACATCAGCTCAAATCTCGCCAGAGATATTTTAAAGCATAACAAACAAGGGGAAGGCTTGTGTGGGTGGAAACATGGCTAGAAAAAAAGTAGAAAAACAAACAGAGCTTACAGAAAAGGAAAAAGAAATTCTTCAAGAAATCATCATGACTTATAAAAGTATAAAAGTGATGTCACGCTATACGAAATGGATTATATTCATTATTTTCCTCTTAGTGCTTGATTTTTCACGCATTATGGATGCGTTGGCAAGTATTTTTACACAAAAATCAAATATTCAGCTCTAAAATAAACAATCAAACATGAGACGTGTTCAATCTTAAAAAAATATCCGTTATTTTTTAAATAACACGGGAAGATTTTATTGATGATTTTTCACGTCTCATGGAAATTTACACACTTTACAAACACTCTTATGCAATAAATTTTCAAAGCATTATAGTGACATTAATGCTATCGGTATGAGAAGAGATTAAAAAAAACCATAAGGAAGAAACTTAAGCTGACGCAAGAGAATAATCTTGAAAAACAAACATGCCAACGTGCATTTTTTAAATAACGTATTGATATGCAGAGAATTTTATCTTCATCATCCATACCATTAAAACCACTCAAAGAGTTTTCTTTTAAATAAACGCATCAGTAAGCAACAAAAATCACCTTATGAGATACACCCCTCCATCTTTTATTGAAGCATAAAGGATGTCTCCTATAAGTTTCATACACTTCCCGTTCCACACACCAGCCCCGTATCACGCACCAACCCCATACCACACACCACCCCCATGACGAAATAGGCTTGAAAGCACAAGGTCTTTTCCCTACTGCTTTCTGTAAATTTGCAAAATCGTAAAAACGTAGAGCTGTAAAATGAACCATAAGAATGTGCACTTTAGCCCCCCATACCCCATACCAGCCCCGCATCACGCCCCCCCTATACGACAGACACCATAATCCCAATCACCAACCCAACCGCAATAAACCACGCTTATTGTGCATCAACCTAACACTCGCCTCGACCAACAAGACTCTATCAAAAAACCATTACAAGACCTCAAAACAAACCCCAAACCATCTACCAAGGAAAAACACCGGCACAAACAACCCACTTTACTCTTACAACGCAATTTACTGTTTCGCACCACAGCTCCTTTTCTCAAAAGAGCAAAAGAATGATGACACGCAAAGCAACCTTTATTGGGAAGTTTTTACAAGACACCAGCAATTAACTGTAACTTCTAAAAACACCATCCCCCGTACACACACCAGCCCCGTATCACGGCACCAATCCCCCCGCGCACCACGCACCAACTCCGCACCACGCACCAAACCCATCACGAAATAGGCTTGAAAGCACAAGGTCTTTTCCCTACTGCTTTCTATAAATTTGCAAACTCGTAAAAACGTAGAGCTGTAAAATGAACCATAAGAATGTGCACTTTGTAAGAAAAATGACGGGTGTAATAAGGAAGGTCGAGAAAAAGGCACAAATGAAAGGGATGAAATAGCGTGCTACTCGTGGAGACATCAGAGCTGTGATATATTGGGAGCTATAAGGATAGACTATTAAAGATAGAGGATTAAAGCAAAGATAAGGCGAAGCTTCTTTTCCACGTAAAAAAAACCGCTTTCCAGAACAAAAAAATAATTGAAAAATTTTTCTTCTGAGAAGCTGATTTACGCAACAACTATACTTTATTTCAGCCCCAAAAAACCTTTTTAAAATTACTTGATAAAGCAGAGCATTGCATATTTCTTATTGCGATTGAAGTGAAATAGCCATTGAAATCAGGAATAATACTTTTTGAATGAACTTAATAATTAAAATGGAAATTAGCTGAGCACAAGAGTTTTTCGATTTATACCGGTATAGGCCAATTTGTTTTCCAAACTGAATATTGCGTATTACAGTTAAATTGACTTTACAATTATAAAGTTGTAAATCAAAATGTCTTGAATATAAATAAGGTACATAATAACAATATGAGGAGGATATATTGTTGCGGCAAGGCTTAATGTAGAGACAGAGATTTTAGCATAAGATTTTTCAATCTTGTTAAAAGAACTAGAAAAGAATGGTTTTCTTTTAAAGAAGGAAACCTTGATTAGTGCGTCAGATTCGATTTTTGATCTTAAAAAATTATGGGTACCTGTAACACCTATTATACATATTATCCAGAATTGCAATAGCCCTTGTACCATATGCGATTGCTGGAAGATTAAGGAAAAATTGGCATACTCCAGAAAGTTTAATACCCTTATTTAGAATGTTGAAAGAAAAAGGAGCGGCCTCAGTGATGCTTTCTGGGGGAGAACCTTTAATGCATCCGAAGCTTAAAGATATTTTATTAACGTTGAATGAACTAGGTCTGCCTGTTGAATTAAATACTAATGGCATCTTATTGCATAAAAATTTATGGATTTCACAGTATGACATAAAAGAAATTGTTATTTCTATGGATTCGACGAGTATCCAAGGATATTATGATATACGGGGGGCGAATAAATTTGATCGCGTGTGGAAAAACATTGAAACCGTTAAAAATCTTCAACCTCTGCAAAGTATAGGAATAAGAGCGACAGTTACCAAAGAGATTCTAGAAAATATTATTAATTTTATCGATTTTTGTATAAGCAAAGATGTCGATTATATCGGATTCAGCCCGCTCGATACGTCGTCATTTAGTTTTTCTAGAAAAAATAATACAAAGGATCGATCTAAGGCTTTAAGAAACAAAACTCTTCCACCAAACGCTTCACTTTTTCATTTGAGAGATGAATTATCAAGGAAAGAATCCCCCCTCCAGGTTTATATAGATAAAAAGTTTCAAGAAAAGAAAATCTCATGGACGTCACAAAATTTTGTAAATTGTATTAATTATTACTTAGGCGAAAATTCTACGTACGTTTCGTCGCCGTTAATGTGTTTATTTCCATTTTCATCCTTGGTATTGGACTATAATGGAGATTTAAAAAATTGCTTTTATTCAGAAGCTTTTGGGAATCTACAAAATTATGAGGCAATAGATTGGTCTGCTCAAAGCGTTTTAAAATCTTTGAAAGAATCTGGCGCATGTAGCGGATGTCGTGGGAAGGTATTTTGTGGATAAGGTTAAGCAATTTAAGATTTATAGTGTTAGCAAGTCTACTGCTCTAGTGGTTGCTGTTTTACCACTTTTTTTGTCAGAAAAATTGCATTTGTCGCAAGCGGATATTGTTTTAATAGGTAGTTATTTTTTATTGCTTCCTTTGATCTTAGAAATCCCCTTGGGTTTATTATCAGATGTTTATGGAAGTAAACGCGTTATTTATACTGGGCTGTTTTTCTTTCTTTGCGGTTTTTTAGCTCTTTTTATGAATTATGCATATTTTGCTTACGCCACTTATTTGTTGTGTATTACATTAGCAGCCGCTTGTTTCTCAGGTGCGGAAGATAGTTTACTCTTTTCTGTAGTACCAAAGCATCGCACACTGTTTTCCGTTAAGTCCGAAGTGGCTGCTGTTACCTATAGTGTGACAACGGTACTTATTTTTTTAGGGGGAATACTTTATTATGTGCATCCTGCATTGCCTGTGCTTTTTCAAGTCCTTTCATTAATTTTTGCTATTTTTATGTTTTCAAAACTGACGAAAGGATTAGATAGTTTTCATATCAACGCTCATCCGAGTATTTTCACAGTTATGTGCGCCAGCCGTAAAGAAGTCAAAAATCCTTATCGCTTCACTCTTATTTTTTTAAGTGCAGTTTCAGCTTTTGCTATTTTGGTTAATAATCGAACTGTTTCTATCGCATTTTCCGATTTTTTGCCATTTCAACCTGCTATTTTGGTTTCGATTATTTTTATCATTGGGAATTTTTTTTCAGCAAGTTCCAATATATTGTTTCAGAAGTATTTTTCAAAGTTTCAAAATCCTATTTTTCCCGTCTTAATGATTGGTTGTATGGTAACCATTGCTTTTTTTCTCATGTCATTTCAAATCATTGCGGCTCTTATATTAGGATTTTTGCTGCTATGTGTTTTTAAATCCGCTTATCGATCTTATCTGTCGTCTCTTCTTATAAATTCACTGATTGATCCCAAAGCTATCGCGACTGTTTTATCATTTACAGCTATTATTACAGCTGTTGTATCCTTTGCATTCAGTTTTTTATACGGTCATGTTTTTTCAACATTCTGGCAAGCTAATTTGTGGTTGGCAGTGATTATGGCTGTGATTTTTGGGGTGTCTGCTTTAATTATTTTTGTCAGAAAACAAGAAATCATTTGGTTACAGCCTGAAAATGCACAATCGTCAAAACAACATTTCTTGAAACGCAATCATCAAGAGTTTTGCTATGGGCAAATTTATCCGGAAGCATCGTGTATTAATGAAAACATCAAGGATGGCTCTTTTCGACAAAGTCTCTATCCTGCACCAAATTTGATAACACTTTGCGATGAAGTAGTCGAATGGGAGTTTATCCGAGGGACTGTATTGAGCCAAATGGATTTGCTACATCAAAAGACGATTATTGATCAAATCAATAAGATCTTTCAAGATCGATTAAGCAAGAATATAATCTTATCACATGGAGATTTACATCCTGATAATATCATTGTTACTCCTGATAGTTCTTTTATGGTAGTGGATTGGGATTTATGTCAAGAAGCCAGTCCGGAATTGGATATCTTAACATTTTTCACCAGTCCAAGATTATCTCTCAATTTAGAAGAACGGATAGACTATATTTCTCATTTGCTGTCTATATCAAAGGATGAAGCTTTACCAATGATAAAAGCGTTTGTGGCTAAAAAAATTTCTGATCTTTGTCTATACCAAAATATTTTCATGAAACAATTGGTATTGGATTATATGAACTTGAATAAGAAATTTCATGGGCGATAATATTGTAATTTGTAATAAAAATTGCAGTGCGGGCTGCAATCATTGTCCGTATTGGATGCCTCATGCAGCCGCATGTTTGAGACAAGGATTAAGGCATATAAGTGCTTTTTCTGCTGTTCCTGCTTTTGTATGCCAAATAGGAGCAAGGGTATTTGGTATCTCTGTTTGTGTAATCTTTGAAACGGGTAAACAGCCTAGTTTAGGGAGAATATGAAGGCGTAAAGGTGAAAACCATTTACCATTTTGACCATCACCTTTTAATTCGGCTTTACGGCTTTCAAAAGCATCCATGACAATATCTTTTAAATAATGAAGATGGCGCATTGCCTCACGCTTTTGTTTATTGCGTTCTTGAATAGGATCACGCCCCTCACGAAAACCGAACGCCATTGATTTGCACATTCACGGGCTTTTTTAAAGAAAAGTTTCGCAACGCACCCAATCCCATTTCACAACGGCGCCCGTGAAGGGTATAACGATAAAGCCATTAAGCACCACCATCTTTACGTTTATGAAGAAGCAAGTCAGCACCATCATACTATTTGCCAACCCGTGGGTGTTGCCGACAGATCTTGGCACTTAAGACGCTTCATAAGAGCCATTTTTACTCCTTTCTTATATAAATTTGATTCACACACTCATCCCGCTTGTGATGTGCAAATGAGTGGTTTTGATTAATTCAACATAAACAGCTTTGAAATGAGAGAAACTTGCGTTATTCGAGGGGCTAATTCAATATAAATAACGATAGATTATCATTATAAATCAATGTGTTATCTAGAACAAGAAGAAGAAAAGAAAGAGACAAAAAAAACGGGCCGCAAAGACCCGTTTCTTTATTCTCTCTAGGGAACAGAGCTTAGAAATCCATTCCGCCCATTCCGCCCATTCCACCAGCTGGCATTGGAGGCATTGGAGCATCTTTCTTTGGCATTTCAGCAACCATTGCTTCTGTTGTGATCAGAAGGCTTGCAATTGAAGCCGCATTCTGAAGCGCAGAACGCACCACCTTCACAGGATCAACAATTCCCAAAGCAATCAAATCACCAAATTCACCGGTTGCGGTGTTGTAACCATAATTGTCAGCATTATTTTCCAACACCTTGCCAACAATAATCGCTGCTTCTTCACCGGCATTGGTTGCAATTTGACGTGCTGGTGCTTGGAGAGCACGACGAACGATATTGATACCCGCTTCTTGGTCCGGATTGTTTCCTTTAACGGTCAACGCACTTGCTGCACGCAACAATGCGGTACCACCACCAGCAACAATACCTTCTTCCACAGCAGCGCGTGTTGCATTCAAAGCATCATCCACACGGTCTTTCTTTTCTTTCACTTCAACTTCTGTTGCACCACCCACACGGATAACAGCAACACCACCAGCGAGTTTAGCAAGTCTTTCTTGCAATTTTTCACGATCATAGTCAGAAGTTGTTTCTTCAATCTGCGCTTTAATCTGATTGACGCGTGCGGTAATTTCAGCCTTTTGTCCAGCACCATCAATAATGGTGGTGTTTTCTTTAGAAATATTCACTTTCTTTGCACGTCCAAGCATATCCAAAGTGACATTTTCAAGCTTAATGCCGACATCTTCAGAAATCACCTGTCCCGATGTTAAGATAGCGATATCCTCTAACATTGCTTTACGACGATCACCAAAGCCAGGGGCTTTTACAGCAGCAATTTTCAAACCACCGCGCAATTTGTTGACCACGAGCGTTGCCAAAGCTTCACCTTCCACATCTTCAGCAATGATAAGAAGGGGTTTGCCAGACTGCACAACCGCTTCCAAAACTGGAAGTAAGGATTGTAAATTAGACAATTTCTTTTCGTGAATGAGAATGTAAGGGTCATCAAGATCAGCAACCATTTTCTCAGCATTTGTGACGAAGTAAGGGGAAAGATAGCCACGATCAAACTGCATACCTTCCACGACTTCCAATTCCGTTTCAGCGGTTTTTGCTTCTTCTACGGTAATAACACCTTCATTGCCCACTTTTTCCATGGCATCAGCAATCATTTTACCGATTTCAGCAGCACCATTGGCAGAAATAGTTCCAACTTGCGCAATTTCTGCTGAAGTTTGGATTTTTTTAGCTTTTTTGAAAAGATTAGCCACCACTTCATCCACAGCAGCATCAATTCCGCGTTTAAGATCCATAGGGTTCATGCCCGCAGCAACGGCTTTGACACCTTCTTGTACGATAGCTTGCCCCAAAACAGTTGCCGTTGTTGTTCCATCCCCAGCAATATCATTGGTTTTAGAAGCAACTTCGCGCAACATTTGCGCACCCATATTTTCGAACTTATCTTCCAGTTCGATTTCCTTTGCCACGGATACACCATCTTTTGTGATGCGCGGCGCACCAAATGATTTATCAATTACCACATTGCGCCCTTTAGGGCCGAGTGTCACCTTAACCGCATTAGCAAGGATATCGACACCGCGCAACAAACGCTCACGCGCTTCACGGCCAAATTTGACTTCTTTAGCAGCCATTTAATTTCTCCTTGGAGTTTTTCTCAAAATAGTACACAATGAAAAATTGAGCGCTTTTAATTAGCCCATAATTCCCATAATGTCAGATTCTTTCATGATTAAGAGGTCTTCCCCATTAATCTTGACTTCAGTTCCAGACCATTTTCCAAACAAAATACGGTCTCCTGTTTTGACTTCGAGCGGCACGCGCTTTCCGTTATCGTCGAGAGCGCCATTGCCAACGGCAATAACTTCACCTTCTTGTGGTTTTTCTTTAGCTGTATCTGGAATGATAATCCCACCAGCGGTTTTATTTTCAGATTCAACCCGACGAACAACGACACGGTCGTGAAGTGGGCGGAATTGTATATTAGCCATGTTTTAAATCCTTAAAACTGAACATAATTGCATTAATCTTAGAAAGTTCTTGCTAGCACTCTTAAGTCGTGAGTGCTAACGCTGTTTAAGATATAAAATCGGCATTTCTCAATGTCAAGGATAGTCATAAAATAATTTCTCTATATAATGAAGCTTCCACGTCTTGCTTCTTCTTGCACTTTCGCGTTATCTAGCTTTTTTTAAGAACCCGTGAACAAAAAAGGATCTTATCATGGTTGAAACACGTCAGGAAACGGATAGCTTTGGAACGATTTCGGTACGCGAAGATCGTTATTGGGGTGCACAAACTGAACGTTCTCTGCATAATTTTAATATTGGCAGTGAAAAGCAGCCTCTTACCATCATTTATGCTTTAAGCCTTATCAAAAAAGCCGCCGCCCTTGTCAATATGGACAAAGGCAAACTTTCTCAAAAGATTGGAAAAGCAATTGTCACAGCTGCCGATGAAGTTCTCTCTGGTGCCTTCGATACGCATTTTCCTCTTTCTGTTTGGCAAACAGGCTCCGGGACACAAAGCAATATGAATGTCAACGAAGTGATTGCCAACCATGCCAGCATGCTTTTAGGGGGTAAACTGGGAAGCAAAAAACCCGTTCATCCGAATGACCATGTCAATATGAGTCAATCCTCCAACGATTCCTTTCCCACGGCACTTCACATTGCCACCACGCTGCAAACACGCCAACATCTCTTTCCTATTCTTGAAGCACTCATTACCACTTTCAAGAAAAAAGAAGAAGAATTTGCCGACATTATCAAAATTGGACGCACCCATACACAAGATGCAACCCCCTTAACGCTTGCACAAGAATTTTCAGGTTATCGAGTCGCCCTGGAAGCCAATCTTCATCGTATTGAAACAGCCCTTGCTGATGTTCAAATGCTTGCTCAAGGTGGAACAGCTGTGGGAACAGGACTCAACGCCCCAAAAGGTTTTGACGTTGCCTTTGCACAAACCATCAGCACCCTCACAGGAATATCCTTTAAGACGGCGCATAATAAATTTGAGGCGCTTGCTCATCATGGCGCACTTGCGCATTTCCACGGAAGCTTGAATGCTCTCGCCGCTGATCTCTTTAAAATTGCCAATGACATTCGGTTTTTAGGTTCTGGTCCACGTTCCGGCTTAGGCGAACTCAACTTGCCTGAAAATGAACCAGGCTCCTCTATTATGCCCGGCAAGGTCAACCCCACCCAGTGTGAAGCGATGACCATGGTTGCAGCCCAAGTTTTTGGTAATCATACCAGCGTAACCTTTGCTGCCAGCCAAGGACATTTTGAACTCAACGTCTATAAACCTCTTATTGGCTATAACGTTTTACAATCGATAACCCTTCTTGGTGATTGCATGCGTTCTTTTGATATGCATTGCATTCAAGGATTACGCGCCAATCGCGTTCATATTCACGCGCTCATGGAGCGCTCACTGATGTTAGTCACAGCTCTTGCTCCAGAAATTGGCTATGAAAAAGCCGCTGAAATTGCCAAGGCAGCGCATAAAAACGATACAACTTTGCGCACCGAAGCCCTCAAAGCAGGCGTTTCTGGAGAAGATTATGACCGGCTGGTTGATCCCAAAAAGATGATCGCTCCCCAATAAAGAAGCCTTGAGAGAAGATGCAAACTTCTTAAACCTTACGCATAAAAAACATCGGGGCGCCCACGCCCCGATTATGATTTCTCACAGTGTTCATTTTAGGCTCTCATCCCCATTCCAGCTCTTGTCCAAAGGAGATAATGCATTGATTAATGATACTACAAGCATTATCCAACTTGAATGAACGACCTCCCGTACGATTCTCTCATTTAAAGTCCATTTATGTTGAATCAATCAAAATCACTTGCTTGCACACCACAAGAAAGATGAGTGTGTCGCGTAAAATTGCGTAAGACAAGAAAAAATGCCTCGAATGAACTATCTTAAAAACCCGAGGGGTGGTCCACAACATTTTAGAGCAGCCCTAAATGTGTGATGGTAGCGGCTTACTCTTTTATGAAGCATAACGATGGGCGTGCTCAATAGACAAACAACTGTTGGAACAGAAAAGCGTAAAGCCAGTTGTGTTATGGTTGGTGTTTTGCAAAATATTTTATAAAAAACTGGTATATCTCTCCAATTCATTGCTAGTAAGCTTTATTTTTATAACATTGTTGCCCTAAGAGAGCGCGTGCTTTTGCTGTTTCTTGTAAATCAACCGCCACCCCTAAAGCAGCCGCATATTTGAGACAAAGATTAAGACGCATCAATGCTGTTCAAGCAGTTCCAGCTTTTGTATACCAAATAAGGGAAAGGGTATCGCGTATCTCTGTTTGTGCAATCTCTAAAACAGACAGACAGCCTAATTTAGGGAGAATATGCAGTTTTAAAGTAAAAACCAATCCCCCAAGCCATCACCTTTTTACGGCTTTCAAAAGCATCTAAAGCAATATCTTTTAAAGAGTGGAGCTTACGCATTGCTTCACGCGTTTGTTTTTCTTACGTTCTTTAATGAGGTCACAACCCCTCATACAAAACAGAACGCCACCCAGTTGCCCATTTACGGGCTTGTTTTAAAGAAACATCTCTCAAAACGCACTAAAGCCCATTTCACGACGACACCCGCGAATGGTATAACAGCCCCCATGGAAATAATATAAAATCTATTGTTTCTCCCCCCATCTTTACGCTTAAGAAGAAGCAAGCCGGAACCATCATTATATTTGCCAGCCCTAAAATGTTGCGACAGCTCTTGGCATTTGAAGACGGTTCATAAGAGCCATTTTTACTCCTTTCTTCTATAGTTTTTACCCCCACGCCAGCCCCGCTTGTGACATGCAAGCAAGTGACATTAATTGTTTCAATCTGAGAGGATTTGGAATGAAAGAATCTTACGATATTCGGAGTTTTAATTTAATATGCATAGCGGTAAACTATCATTATAAATCAATGTTTTGTAAAAAGCCCCCCCGAAAGGTTTTGACCTTAAGCTTTCTATCTTTCCTAAAAACAATCCGCGCCCTCACAGGGATTATGCTTGGATAGCGCACAATAAATTTGAAGCCCATCATGGCACTCTCATCCATTTCCCAAAACGCCTAAATACCTTAGCCACTGCTCTCTTTAAAATGATCAATGACAGTCAGCCTAAAGGCTCCAATCCACATTCCAACTGAGGCAAACGAGAAGAATAGTTTATCATTTTACATGAATAAAAAATCTCATGGAAAAATACTCTCCCCCTTTCCCCTTTTTATTCTTCATATACCCCTTTCTTATTTTTCATATTCCATTGAATCAATCCAAACGATGCACTTACATCATCACAAGAAAGCGTGGCATATCAATAAAAAACAATTGAAAAAAGTTGCTCTTCTTCTCAATTCCCCAAGACTATCGGCATACAAGAGGAGTCAACAATATTGAACAAAGAAAGGGGCCACCATGCACTTTTTTAATACGAAGTACATTTATATTAAGCATAAAGATAATAATCATTATGTATAATGCATTTATCGTTAAACAATAAAAAGTATTTTCGTATCTACAAAATGATATTTTTTAAAACAAGCTAAAACATTATTTATTACACCATAATGTTTTCTAAAACACAGAGAACACTAAAGAAATATATCCAAAAAAAATCCTAAAAATTAAGTCTTACAAGGGGAAAAGACAAACTAAACATTGTTTTAAAAAGCCTAATGATGAAAATTTATGGATTTTAGAGTATTTTATTTTTCCATAATGATATTAAATATAGATTTTTTTAACCAATTCATGCATAATGCATTATGTAATTGAAATAAATTGGGGACGTTTTATGAATACAAAATGTTTAATTGCACTATCTCTTTTCACTTTCATGACCGCTTCAACAGCGCAAGCAGCCGATACGGTAATCGTTAAACAATCACAACCGAATGTTTCAGCGCCAAGTGATTTATCACCAAGAATCTCACCGGTTATTGTTTCAGCACCTTTTTCTTGGTCTGGTTTTTATTTTGGCGGACAAATTGGACATCTTTTCAGTAAAAGCACTTTAAATTACGCACCAGAAGCGCGAGACGGAAAATGGGCTTGGGTCGATAGAGATTTATCACCAAAACCAACAGGATTTGTTGCCGGTTTTTATGTAGGTTCTAATATTGATCTAGGAAATAACCTTGTTGTCAGTTTTGATACGGATATGATCTGGTCTGGGAGAAAAGACACCCAAACGAACAGAGGAAAGAAAATTCTCGATGAATTAGACTCTATTAATGCTTCCTTTCACGAAGCTGGGATTCCTATTATAAAACCAGCCGCTCAGGATGAAACGATCCCCGACTATAATGATATTGTTGTGAGCAGTGTAACATTGAAAGAAAAGTGGGCTGGTGCTGCCCGCGCGCGTATTGGTTTTGCTTCCCATCGTCTTATGCCTTATATTGCAGGGGGTGTCGCCTACACAAAGATGCAATATATCCTATCACTTTTAGCAAAATCGCAAGAGGATTCGACAGTCGTCTTTGCTTCTGGCGATGTATTCGATAAAACAAAAACAATGATTGGTTACACTGTTGGTGGTGGCTTTGATCTTGCCATGACAGATGACATTATCATGCGTACAGAATATCGTTATACAGATTTTTTTAAACAGAAATTTGCAAATGATGAACTTAAAATAAGCAACCAAACGCATAATTTTCGCCTTGGCATCGCTTATAAATTCTAATGTCTTGTAGAAAAAATGAAACGTTTAAAAAACCCTGCTAAAAACAGGGTTTTTTAATGCCTCGCTTCCCCCTTAAAAAGACGAAGTTCTTAAAAACCAGCGCTAAATTGTCACCAAAGGATCGCGAAACAATCTAGCGTCTCAACAAGTTTCTATCCTCTAATCCTTTTATAGGACGCATTTGAACGATAAACATTTGACCCGCACACCATTGGACCATTAGTGCCCTCATGAAATCAGTGAGAGCACTGATATTTCTTTAAAACAAATATGGATATTGCGCATCAAGTACAGCTGATGATGATAACGGGACAACAGCATAAAAGAGGAGCTTGTATGTGTTCATTTTTCAACCTCTTCTTCACGCCTAAAAAGGAATGCTTCTAAATCGACAAACAATCTGTTTTTTTTCAATGTCAATTCACCTCTTTTTTGCTTAAACAAGATCATAGGCTAATGAGAATTAATTTTCTCGCCACATCTCAAAGCACAAAGATTTTAAATCCCATTTACCCCCCCCCTAAAACCCCATGGCAGTTTATCAAGAAATGCAACTTTTAAAAGCGTTTCCTCTTGACGTCCCATTTCATGGGGATTCACATAAACTTAAAACTATGGCAAGCCGTGAGCTGAATATTCAATACACACTGAAAAAAACACTCTTGAACGTTTCAAAAAGCTGCCTTCTCTCACCTCATCACACTTTAAATAACGACATTTTACAACTATTCTACGCCAGAGAGACGCAATGGATATTGCCGATCTTTATCGCTGTAAATTATTACACATTGATTTATAATGATAATTAATTATTTTGAATGAGAAACCTAAAATACCCGCGGATTCTCTCATTTCAAATCTGTATCTGTTGAACCCAACAATCCCGTGTCTCTCGCACGTCACAAGCAGGATGATCTCGCGTAACGTAAAATTGTACAAGAAAGGCATGCCCCTTTTGAACCGTCCTCAAGAGCCAAAGGTTGGTCTGCGACATTTTAGGATAGCCCCAAGTAGATTGATGGTGACAGCTTGCTTCTTTATAAGCGCAAAAATGGGGGGAAGCACAATAGATTTTATATTATTTCATGGAGACGCTTTACTGTATACCTTTCACGAGCACCTTCGCAAAATGGCTGTAATGTGCCTTTAAAAATATTTCTTAAAAAAAGCCCGTGAATGAGCCATTCAATAGTATTCTGTCTTGCATGAGAAGCGTACCCAAAAAAAGACAGGTGAGAAACAAAAGCGTGCGGCAATGCGTACTCTCCACTCTTTCAAAGATATTAATTAAGATGCTTTTGGAAGCCGTAAAGCCGAATGAAAAGATGATGATAAAGATGAAAAACAGTTTGCGCCTTTACGGCTTTATATTCTCCTTACTTGACGTCCCATTTCATGGGATTCACGTAAACTTAAAACTATGGCAAGCCGTGAGCTGAATATTCAATACACACTGAAAAAACACTCTTGAACGTTTCAAAACGAGGCTGTTTATCTGTTTCAGAAATAACTCAAACAGCGATATGGAACACGCTTCCATTTGGCATATAAAAGAAGCAACAGCTCATAGAGCTCTTATCCGTCACAATGTGTGTCTTAAAACATGCTGCGCATGAGTGGTTGGATGTTGATTTAAAAGCAGCAGACACAAGCTTTTTTAGGCAAACAAAATCATAAAACCGCTAATAAATCCACTATGAATTGGAGAGATAGTCCATCTTTTTACAAAACGATTTGCTAAACAACAACCATAACAGGAATTGGCTTTACGTTTGCTTATTCTGTAACGACATGCCCTAAACGCCTTAAATGATGACGTTTTACAAAACTGTTCTATGCCAAAATAGAGCAAGGCTATTGCTAATCTCTGTTTGTGTCATTTCTAAAACGAAAAGGCAATCTCACTTGGGGAAAATATGAAGTTGTAAAAACCCAAAAACCATTTTTGAAACCCCATTTCCAAGCCCGCTCCTATCCTTCTGCTTCGGCGAGCAAAAGCCAAGAACACTCTTTTAATAAGCACGCTCTTTTAAAGAGTGGAGATTACACAGAATCTGGCGCGTTTGTTTCTCATCTGTCTTGGATCACACCCCTCACAGTATAGGAGAGCGCTCCAAACCACGCCCCCCTCAACACTTGCTCATGCACGGGCTTATTTTCAAGAAACATTAAACCCGCAAACCCATTTCGCAACAGCAGCCATGAAGAATATAAAATCTATAGAGCACCCTCTTTACACTTCATCAAAGAGCAAGCTTAAACCATCATGCACTTTGTCCCCTCCAATGATACCCCATCACATTTAATAAGATGCATGAAAAGGCACGCTTTTCTTGGACAACTTTATGCCACACAAGCGCATCCTGCTTGCAATGTGCAAGAAGACATGGTTTTGATTGATTAACGATAAACAGACTTGAAGTGAAAGAATCCTCCAGTATTCGAGGACGTTTATTCAATAAGCAAAACAGTGAAGACTCTTTACACATCACTGATTTAAATGCCAAGATTTTATAAATCCCAATATTTTACAAATCCCAGAGGTTTATAAATCCTATGATTTTATAAATTCATGTGATGCGACACAATAAGCTAAAGGGGGATATTTATAAAGTGGTGCGGGTGGTCGGACTCGAACCGACACTCCTTTCGGAACCAGATTTTGAGTCTGGCGCGTCTACCAGTTCCACCACACCCGCACTTGTATTATAAAAGACAGACTTGTCGATTATCTCTTTGCACTATATGAAGAAGAACAGATTCGTCAACACCAGTCTTCTCATTTTTTAAGAATTTCTCTCATTTTCTTCTCTGTTTTATGGAATATTTTCTTTATCGAATTTATAACAATTTCATTTGTAAAGTTTTTACCTCTTAAATTTATAAAAATCTCATGATATTAAACAAATTAAAGCTTTGGACGATTTCTTTAGCAAATCGGCGTACAGCACCACACTGGCTTGGTTTCATTGCCTTTATTGAAAGTTCTGTTTTTCCAATACCCGTAGATGTTTTATATATCCCGCTGCTGCTTATCCGTCAAAAGCAGGTTTATCGCTATGCTTTGATTGCGACGATCTGTTCTGTTTTGGGAGGCATTGTCGGTTGGTTTATCGGACATTTTGCCTATGACACCCTTGCCAAACCCATTTTAGAATTTTACGGGAGAGTTGAAAGTTTTGAAACTCTGAAAAACAGTGCCACCCTGCAATTTCTGATTATTTTATTGATAACATCAGGTTTTTTTCATCTTCCCCCCATCAAAATTGTCACAATTTTGGCCGGTGTGATGAGTGTACGTCTTGAACTTTTCATTCTCATTTGTATTTTTTCCCGAGGTGCACGTTTTTATCTTCTCGCGTGGCTGATTAAACATTTTGGACAAAAAGCAATGAATTTTCTAAAACGACATTTCAAATGGATTATCCTCTTCGGTTTTGTGAGTCTTGTTTTGATTTATGGAATTTTCATCGTTTTTTTAAACAAGCAGCTTTTATAAGGAACAGACCCAATGGCATGTGTTTTGTCTTCCCATTCATTTTTAAAGAAGCACCTTCATCTTGAACCCAGTAGAAAAGAACAAAGTTTATGGGCTTTTTTTCTGGCTTTTTGCTTATCCGCCACAATAGGTCTTGCCCTTGGTTTTGAACATCTTGGCGGGTATCTTCCTTGCGATTTATGTCTTATCGAGCGTTTTCCCTATTACGGTGCCGTCCCATTTCTGCTCTTAGCAGGTTTTGGAGCGTGGTTTTTTCGCATGTCTTCTTGGATACAACTTTTATTTTTATGTGTTTTTGTCTTAATGAGCATCAGCCTTGTTCTCGCCATTTATCATGCCGGTGTTGAATATGGCTTTTGGGAAGCTCCTCTCAGCTGTGGTGTAAACGCCGTGCGAAAAACCACCAATATTAACCAACTGCTTAACCAATTAAACAACATTCACCCTCCTTCTTGTTCTGAAGCACCCACACGTTTTCTTTTTCTCTCATTTGCCGGTTGGAATGTTGTTGCAAGCCTATTTTTCACCCTTATGAGCCTCTATATTACTTCAAAAGGCATTCTTTCAGGCCACAAGACATAACAATCACCCGCCCCCCACGCGCACAAGAGCATACTTGCTCTTAAAAAAAGCACCACACAGCCGCACATAGGGGCTCCAACAAGCCAAAATGACACCTATAACCCCTAGAGCCCCCATGCATCCCACACACATCATCTCCAGACCACAAGACAAACCAACCGCCCCCCGCACACAAGAGCATACTTGCTCTTAAAAAAACACCACACAGCCGCACATGGGGCTCGACAAGCAAAAGACACCCATATAACCCCTAGAGCCCCCACGCACCCCACACGCATCATCTCTCCTCAAACTTCTGCTCATTTTTAACGGATAAAACAACCTTTTGTTGTAAAATATTCCTCTCTTTTCTTTTTCATGTCTTTGCTGATTTAAGGTTGTTATCCATGTTTTTCTCTCTAAAGGGAGGAGAAACAACAAAAACAACGGATATCTGTATTTTATTGTTTTGCTTCTCTGTACTTATAAGAAACATTTTGATAGAAACAGGCGTTAGAAAAGCGATCAAATAATGCGTGAGGGGACCCATAAAAATTGAATGGTCAACCATGCCTGAGGATAAAAACACAGCACCTCCCTCGCTTACTCCTTTAGATATCTGTCACCTTGAAGCCCCCCCTACTGTAATGGAACATGATCATGCTGCCTGGCGAGAACATGAGAAATTCAGGGATTTAAATGCTCCTTACACAAAACCCCCGCATATAAAACCTCGGCTCAAATCAGCCCCTCGCATTCGACAAGTTTTTTGGTGCGATTTTCCTCATGATTCGATCTTACCCGAATTCTGGAAAAAACGTCCTGTTTTAGTACTCTCTAAGAATGCAAAACTCTACGGGAATGTTACGGTTTTGCCATTTTCGACAAAATCGCAACCAAACAATCCTGCAGCTTATGCCTTACAATCTCCGATAGAACGTAAAAAAGCATGGATTATCTGCAATTATGTGACAACAGTTTCAGTAAGCCGTCTTAGTTGTTCACGGAGTGTTCCAAGGTTATCGGAGGAAGAATTTCATAAAGTTGTTGCGCTTATGCTTAAACATTTACCTCGTTTACATCATTGTTTACCCCATTGACTTTTTTAAAGAATAAGCGTATATAAATAAGCACATACGGCATCAGCAATGGTGGCCGCTTCCCTCGCAAGGGGAGATAGGAACGGAGGAGTGGGAAACCACTCCTTTCGTCATTTAAGTGCTCCCTTTTACTTAAGATATCCAACAATATCATCATCCTAATCAACGCAAAAAAAAGAACGGTGACAAACTGAAATGAAGAAGCTTACCCGATAGGAAGGCTTATAATTTTCCCTTAATTCTCCCTTTAGAAAACGAGTTCATAATAAACAGCCGGATCTATTCTCCTTACAGGGTTGCCTATTTCCTTCGAAAAAGCAAGAGATCACTAAAATCTAATCCGAGGTCAGTGCTTTTAAAAAAAATGATAAATCACTCACAACACACAAAAGAAGCCTATTGATAATAGCCCTCACCCTCCCCGCCTTCTCCAGCAAACATCTGCTTACCATTTGTGAACTTTCGTCATATCATTTTACAGAGAGAAAGAAGGAGAGTTTTACATCTTTCTCTAACCCAAGTAGATAACCAAGTAGAAATCAGCGCACCACCCGTTTTTCTCCTTGCACAAAGAACATCATAGTTACTACCTTAAACTTCAATGCACTGCCTCATCTCTCATAGCTTTCAGTCGCGCAAATAAATTTTCAACCTTGTCTTATCTTTTTGCCTCTCAAACCCTCTTTTCACAAAAAACTTCACCTTTTGAGAATACAACCATGACAAGCAGAAAGATTCTCGATAAATGGGAACATTTCTCATAAAAGCATAAATGCTTTGATTTATAATGATAATTTACTGTTTTGTATGTTGAGTGAGAGTCTCGAATAACGTAAGATTCTCTTATTTCAAACCTGTTTATCTTGAATCAATCAAAACCACTCATTTGCACAGAACAAGTGGGATGAATGTGTGGATCAAATTTATATAAGAAAGGAGTAAAAATGGCCCTTATGAACGCTCTTAAATACAAGATCCGTCGCAACATTGGTGGCTGGCAAAGTGTGTCATGGTGCCGGCTTGCTTCTTCACAAGCAAGAAAAGCTCCCGTATATATATAGGCTCATAGACGATAAGCTTCACATCAACAAAAAAACTATGCCAAAGATTGGATTGATTGTCTTTACTGCCAAATTTCTGATGCTCTCACCGCCTCTTTTTTGCACCCCATATCAATACCTCTTTTTTACACCCCATAAAGGATAAAAAAACTTTTCTTTGCAAAAAGAGCAATTTTAATGCTCGACTTTATTTCCAAGAAACACACCCCTTTAGCGCGAGATATATTCTCTTGCCCTATCGCCAACACTTGTCATTCCCCAACATTGATCCCCATCACACCCTAAAGCATAGGCCGTTCATCACTTCCATTGAAAAGAGATAATAGACAAGAGATAAACGAGAATGTTGATCATCTGCATATCAGCAGCGTAGCATTCCATCGAGACCACGCCATGCCCTTATTTTTCTTTTCGCATTTCCCACATGATAAATCATGAGCTATCCTTTTCATATTGTGCCATAGAGAGGGTTTTGCTTTTGTGCAAATCTTTCAAGAGAAATCCTTTTCTGCTCATAGATGACAAGGTTTCTTTATGGAGAGCGCGCATGGCGTTCAGCTTTGGCCTTTTCCATAAAAAAGGTAAGTTCAAACTTTAACCAAAACGACAATACACCTATTCTAAACGATTTACGCACCACCTCATTGGCATCAGGCTGCTCCAATATCGGTGTATTCGGTGCATTTACTTGAGAATTTTTTGCACTTCCACGCCCCATAAAAAAAGAAAATATTTTGATCATATTCAATTCCATAGTGATGATTCTGGATTGAACGATGCCAAAAAAAATCAAACAAAAATAGAGGGATAAGTTATGAAAACTATAGGGTAAATTTTGCTGCCCCAAAATGTCTATTTTTCTTCCTCTAAACAATCATTGAAACATTATAAATATTTTCTTATGTAAAAACAATTACTTATAATCTAGGGGAGAAAGGTAAAAACTTTCCCCAGAAAAGGAGATTATCTTCAAGATTATCAAAAAAAGCAGCACAATTTTAGTAATCTTTTTGTTTTTTTTTGATAAAATCAATTGGCAGGTGTCTTAGGAGCCCCTCCTTTAGTTTGCCAATTCGCAACACTTGAAACCTGCTCAATAACATCCTCTTTTAACTCACCAGTTTTCTTATTGCGTAAATCATATTGATCAGCATTCTGTCGCAACCATTCTGCAAGTGTTTGTTTAACAGTTTTACTTGGTGCAGCCTCGCTCACCGCTTCCCAAGCTGCAACAGCTGCAGCAAGCTTTGGAACATAGTGTGGATGCATTGGATCTTGAAACGCATATTTTTTATCCTTAGCGTCACGAGAATCATCCTCAGGAAAAAAAACGCAGGGCGCAGACCACGCGATGAAAGCCATTCTTTTAAATCTTCAACGAGAACATATGAGAAATCTGCATCTATAAAATCCAAAAAATTATAGTAAGACCATTCTATCTCTAATCGATCGTCTTTTCCTGCTGAAACAATGGCATGATAAGCTTCTCGGAAATTAGCAGTACTTTCTAATGATAAAAGAAGCTTACCTTCGTAAATATCACTCTTTTCTGGTTCTATTTTGTTGACAAAACGACATCTTCCTGGATTTAATCCAGCTATTAAAAATGCTGCGTGCGGTATTGTTAGTTTTTCAGGCAGCCGCCATAAGTCCAAACCTTCATCAATGTCCATATATGCTCCATTTTTTCTGCACAACTTAATTCTTTTTTAAAACATCAAAAACGTTTGTTAATGTACAATTGGGCTCTTTCACGTTGCAACTCATCCCATACTGTATAAAAACACAGCAGCCATACACCTCCTTGTGATCTACAAGCAAATAATTTGAATTGATTCAAGATAAGAAGTTTTGAAGTAAGAGAACCCTACTGAATTTAGGGCTTTCATGCAAGATATAAGGCAAGTTACAAGGCGATAAATTGCCCTTTATAAAGCATCAATTTTCGTGCGTAATCAAACAATTGGATATGATCATATCTCTCTCATTTATGCACTCCCTTAAATCTACCCCCTGCAATCACAGCCCAAAAGATAATTTGTTAACACTGACAGATCCACCTAAATGCAAAAGCTATAACAGTGCTGAATGTGCGTAAATATCATAAGCGTACGGACTTACACCTAAGCAGGATGCAATGCGTAAAACTATCCAAATAAAATGCTATAATGAATCATGCTAAAAGCTGTCGTAACATTAGGAGCAAAGGGGTATGAGAGTGCCGGCTTGCTCTTTTATGAAGCTTGAAAGTGAGAAGACTCAATAATGTTTATATTATTTCATGGGGGCTTTACCACTCTCCCCTTCTATATTCTTCACCTATACGCTTCACGAGCACTCTCGCAAAATAAGCTTTTGTTACTTGAAAAAAGTCTCTTAAAAAAAATGATCTCAAAGTGCAAAAGTTGTTATAGCCTTTTGAACGCATCAAATAAATGATGACGCTGATCTCTTTCTTTCCCTATATTCTTCAAGCATCAAATACACATGAGAATGCGCCATTGAAAACTCTCTTTTAGCAAAATTGAGCAAAATAAAGCATATTTTCTCTCAAGGTTTTCACACAGCCCCTCTCAAACCCCACTTTATAAATCACCCCATTTGATAAATTCTCTTGTACTTCCTTGTATTTGCCAGATTTGCCAACTTTACTTGCATAAGCCCCAGCGCTCTTTTTTTTCCAGCGCAACCTTTTTGCACTTTTTCAGTTTCTAACTTTTAGGTTGACTTTCAGTTTATTTTTCTTCATGTTTTAGAATTATTCTAAAGTGCAAAGGAACAGAGAATGTTGAAATCGTTTTTTTCATTTGTACAGCGTAAAGCTCTGTCCTTTCGTTCAGCACAAAAAATGATGCTTCAAGCGCTCAAAGCAAAAGAGCAACATGTCGCGCTCTATTTAAAATATGCAAAAGCTCTAGAGCCTTATTCCTCTAAGGAAGCCGCGGTTTTTACCGCCATGGGGCTTCAAGAGCTTGAAAATTATAAGCAACTTTTGTGTCTTTCTTGCCACAATCGCGCCCACACAGCGGGTGGATCGGGTGGATTATGTGAGCAAACTTCTTTTATAAAAAGCAAGGGGAGACAAGCTTCCCCGAAAAAGACAGCAGCAAATCACACCATAAAAAAGCCCTCGAAAGCGGAAAAACAAACCCTTTTGACATGGATTCAACCTGGTCTTGCGGGATTAATGGACGGCTCTGTCTCCACCCTCGCCCCCATTTTTGCTGCAGCTTTTGCCACAGGAGAAACGCATCAAACCTTTTTGATAGGGCTCTCAGCTTCCATTGGTGCGGGGCTTTCAATGGGTTTTACAGAAGCAGCCCATGATGACGGGAAATTATCAGGGCGTGGTTCACCCTTAAAAAGAGGTCTTGCCAGCGGCATTATGACAACATTAGGGGGGTTAGGTCATACGCTTCCCTATTTGATCCACTCTTTTTACCTCGCCACAGTGATTGCCTTTATCATTGTTTTTTTCGAACTAGGCGCCATCGTCTGGATCCAGAACAAATACATGTCAACGCCTTTTTGGCGCGCCTCTTTACAGGTCATCATTGGGGGAGCTTTGGTTTTTGCCACAGGGATTCTTATCGGAAATATTTAAAAAAAACGTGTCCCCACAATTTCAATCTCTCATATAATTTCGATCTCCAAGAGGGGTCCCTCTTAGCAAAACATCAAATTATCATTGGAAATGCCCTTATTAAAAGGGCTCTTATGGTGCTTTGATATTTTGACCTTTAGTATCTAAGAAATCTTCTCTGTAACAAATCATTGAGATCGCAAATGCACGTGTTCCTTCATAGCCATAAGCCATCATTGGGAAGGCTATTCCGGAAAATTTCATTGGTGCTGATTTGGAATTTTGTGGATCAACAAAAGATGATAACCACGCCCTGGGGACAACCTATATCAAAAAACCTTTATTGACTTGTTTTATGGCTATCTTTTGTTAAAGTGTTATTTTTTTCGAGACCTCATATTTTGGACATACCTTGATCATGCCGAACACTGAAACCAACGCTCCTCTAAACAACCAAGAAAATGGTGTTTCTTCTCAATCTTCACACCCGGTGACTTTATTCGTTCAACGTCTTGAACACGGACAAGGTCTAGAACTTCCTCACTACGCAACAGCGGGTTCTGCCGGTCTTGATCTGCGTGCAGCCATTGGAGAAGAAGAAACGCTTGTTCTTGCGCCAGGGCAGCGTGCTCTTATTCCAACGGGTCTCATTTTTCATTTATCACTGGGGCTTGAAGCACAAATACGTCCACGCTCTGGCTTAGCTTTAAAGCATGGCATCACATGCCTCAATACCCCTGGAACCATTGATAGTGATTACCGTGGCGAAATCAAAGTCCTTCTCATCAATTTGGGTCAGGAAGACTTTTCCATTCAACGGGGCATGCGCATTGCCCAAACAGTCATCGCCCCCGTAACCCAAGTCAATGTTTGCGCCATTGAACCAGAGCAAAATACTCAAAACCATAACGAAAGCCGTGGAACAGGCGGTTTTGGTTCAACAGGACACAACTAAACAGCTCTGAAAAATCTGTTTTTAAAGCAATACGGGCTCACGACTCTTTCACGTCCCGATCCCTTGATTTTTGCGTCTCTTGGGCTTTTAAAACGCCGAAGGTGTATGCCGTTTTATGCCCAAGACGCCTTGGTTAAACCGGACCCTTAGAGCGGCATCCTTTTTTCTCCTATTTCTTCTCAAGCTTCACACCCCGTTCCTTTATCCATTCAGCATCGTAGCATTTGAGACAAGAAAACTTTCTTGCGATGGCTGGTTTTACTGATCTTGATAAATATACAAGCCCTTAGAGAAAAAAACCTTTACACGTAGTGCCCTTAACACGTCTTTCCTTGATCACTTAGGGCTTTTAAATTTCTCAAGCACGCATCCTTCCACGCTTCTCATTTAGCACTCCCCTCACATGCCCCCTGCGATGATTGACGATGATAATTGAGACAACACATCATCTTGATTGGATTAAGAAGAATTCATTGTCTTGTAAAATGAGCAATCCAAATGCCATAAGACTTTTTCATGACCAATCTGTTTTTTCATCCATCACCCTCCAAATTTCTTATTTGTTACAAGTCCATTAAGCGCTGCTTGCCGGTGTAGATAAAAACTGGAAAAATGCCCTATAATAAACCTCACCAATAACCGTCACAACATTGGAGGAGTATCATGATATCCACTTTCTTTCTTATGAAGCACCAAAATGATAGTGCTCAATAGATTTTTTTATTCTTATTTTATGAGAACATCATCCATGAACACCGTTGCAAAAGCTTTTAGACGCATTAAGACACAAAGAACAATGACAACGGTTGATACCGCATTTCTTGCGGCACTATGATAATATTGAGAGAATTTTGTCATCCGATAAGACTTAATTTTACGCTCTCCAGCGCATGCGTGATTTAATTAATCGATGAGAGTTCCATCATCAATTTCACTCTGTAACTTTGATGAAAGTGCTCTATTTTCTTCAAAATTTCCTTGTTTAAAAGGCGCTTTTTATCACGGGGCGGAAGCTGTTCCAGAACTATGCGCATTGACGGCATCGCTCATTGTGACCGCCTTCACATGGCCCACCACGTTAGTGCCCGCTCCCTCAAGGGCACCGTCTGCCACAACAGGTCCATTTGTCGCATCAGCTGTTTTATGATTGCCCCCACCTCTTGCAGCAAGATTGGGAGAATTTTGCAATCCAACAAGACCAATTTTACGATATCCAGCCATGCGTATTTGATTTAATAAATCGATGACAATGCCATAATCCATTTCACTATCTGCTTTGATTAAAATTTTTGTTTCTAAATTTTGCTTGGTTTCTCTTAACAAAGTTTCTCTCAAGGCTGCTTGTTCTATAAGATGATCATCAATGTAAAGAGAATGATCTTTTTGCAAAGTGACATAAAGGGGCTCATCAGGTTGAACCACTGAAGGCGTTTGCGTTATAGAAGGAAGTTGAACAGGAATGACAGATGTTGCCAATGGTGCGGCAACCATAAAAACAATCAACAACACCAACACAACATCAATAAAGGGCGTCACATTGATTTCACTGTGCAACCCACTATCCTCTGTTTCCCAATCATCATTAAAGCTTGCTTTCATTTTTTATGACTTTTCTGTTGTTTTTGTCGATCAAGTTCACGGCTCAAGAGCCTTTCAAGAGCAGCAGCGATATCCCCTAAATCACTGCGATAACCATTCAAAGCACGCATAAGGCTGTTATACATAACAACAGCAGGAATAGCCACAAAAAGTCCAATCGCCGTTGCAAATAAGGCCTCAGCAATTCCAGGAGCCACCACATCAAGCCGCGTTGTTTGCGATTGAGCAATTCCAATAAAAGAATTCATAATTCCCCACACCGTTGCAAAAAGCCCCACAAAGGGCGCAATAGCACCAATGGTTGCAAGAACAGCGTTCCCACACGCAATACGGCGTGTCGCAGCCAGCAAGCAGCGCGACAAAAGCGAATGAACCCTTTCTTTTAAACCTTCATGAACATCGCGAACATAAACATCGCGAGAAGCATCTTTATATTGATCATTTTCCTCATAAAAGAGAATATCTTCAAGCGTTTGTACATTTTTCCTTGTATTGGCTCTCTCAACAGAGCTTTCGCTTATCCCTTCAGGAGCAACAAAATTAACCTGTTGTGTAGAAAGATAGACCTCTTTAAGAACCTCTTTGAGAAAAAATACCCCCGCCCCTTTGCTTTCTTTCAAGCTGGCAGCTAAACGCGTAAGAGTCTGAGCATTAAGAACCAATTGGAGTTCCTGGCGCACGCGTCGTTTTGCCAAAGTGATCTCAACAATTTTCACAAAAGCAATTGTCCAAGACATAAGAGAAGCAAGCAACAAAAGAATAATAACAGCTTTCACCACCCAATCAGCAGCCATAAACATAGAAAAAGGAGAAAAATCATGCACTGCCAATACAGCAGAACTATTCTCTAAAGGGACTGTTTCAGATTCCATTTTTGTCTCGCACTCTTGTGGTCTTAATCTTCTTTATACACTGGATCGTCATCCCGCATAGCATTACTGTTCCACAATGCCATTTCCCTTCAACGTCACTTTCGCATTCCTCTTAAAAAAGAAAACTTGATAAATCAAGTATAGTTTTCTTCCTTAAATTCTCTCTTATTCTAAAGAAACTCTTCAACAAATTTATCTTACTCACTCAATTTACGCTGTAAATTTGGCAAAATGATAAATATGTCAGAAATATCCCATAATAATATTTCAATTTATAAAAATAACGCATCATCTTTCTACTTACAACACATTGACTTATAATAATAATTTATCTCATTTCTGTTGAATGAGCCCCTCATATTGCAAGCTTTTCTCATTTCAGCCGCTCTTGAATAAACCCAACAAAATATTTCCCGTCATGGGATAATTTGTACGGAATAAACAGCAAAGATGGAATACTTGAAGAAAAAGATATTCACCTCTTAAAAAAAATCAATTCTCTGAAATCCCCTTTTTACAATTAAAAAGGTGCCATAAGGCTTTTAAAAAGGACGATCGCAATATTTTAACAGGTAAAAAAAAGGATAATGGAGATAGGCTTTAAGACTTCAAATATATAAAAAAAAGAGCAAGCAACATTATTTTCTCTTCTCTGCTTCAAAAGCCTAAAGACGGCATAACTTCTCTTGCAAAATTTCTCCTGCAAAATCGCTAAAACCGTTTTTTTACCTATTACCAAGTTCTTAAAAAACAAGTCTCAATGTACCACTTTAACAAAACTTTTATAAAAAAACTTACACCACAAAAAGCTGGAGAATGATGCTGAATTCCTTTCAAAAGCATAAGACAATTTCAACAGAGAAGATCCTTTATGGGAAAGAGCCCATCTTATAGGGCGAATTATAGGCGAGATTTATTTTATCAAAAACAATTTTAAATTCGACAAAATGAAGGGAACCAAAAAAAACTTTGAGCGTTACCCAAGCAGTAAAAATTTTCACTCCAATGCAAATGATTACGATGAACACACCAACACAAATATAAAATAGATAAGAGAGGGAAAAAACATCATGGCCAATAATAAAACACCACAAAAAAATAAAACCGCCGCAGAAAAAGACCTACAAAACGAGCTCCAGGGACAACTAGAAACGTTACGCCATGAAATTTCAGGGATGACCTCAACACTGACAGATCTTGGTGCAAAAAAATTCAATGCAGCCAAAGACAAAGCGGAAAAACTGTATCACTCAGCGAAAGAAAGCAGTGAAGACATCATGTCTCAAGCAAAAGACAAAATCAGTGATTTGGAACAAACCATGAACCAATGCGTTCGCAAAAATCCTGGCAAAAGCGTTTTGTTTGCCGCAGGTGTTGGTTTTATTCTTTCTCAATTACTGCGTCGTTAAGCAATGCATAAATTTATCGCTCCTCTTTTAAACCATCTTGTCGGTGGAGGGCTTAAAAGCACGGTTAAGCAAGTGCGCCTTCAAGCAATTTGCTGTGGATTGATTGGCATTTCATTATTCATGGCTTTACTTTTTTTATGTATCATTGGTTTTCTTGCGTTATGGACTGTTATGAAGCCTCTTGCCGCCGCCAGTATCATGTTTTTAATTTGGCTTTTTCTTGCAGGATTAGCATTTATGATCAACCGGATTCTCAAGGCTTATCAACGCTATGACCAACAAAAAAAGACCGAAGAACAACGCCACAAACTGGTGACAGAGGCGACAATTTCCAGCCTAGCTGCTCTCAGTCAACATCTCCCTTTTGCCAAATTGGGTGTCCCCATTCTGGGACTAGCAACTTATTTTCTGTGGAAAAAAGATAAAAAAGACCACCTTTCAGATGAAAATATGTAACACTGCCATTCTAATCCCCCCGGGTGTTTTCTTTCCTTCGAGAGAGAAAACACCCTTTTGTTTTCCAAGTCTTTTCCCCCATCCTTTGGAACAATCTTGATTTGCCTCATTGTCATGAAGTAAAGGGACGATTGCCACACGCCCTATCATCTTCATCACTCCCTCATTCTCCCTTGTCCTTGCAAAGGCAATCCTGTATCAAGATCTCCCTTGTCGAGATCTCTTTTGCCAAAATCCCCCCTTTTGCAGCAACATTCAATAAAAAGCAGAACAATCCATTACCGCCTCTAAGTAAGCAATCCAACCCCCTCCCTATTTACTGTCTGCTCCATCGGGCAGAGCCTCCTTTAAAATACGGATATTAGGAATAGCTTTTACACGCTTTTGGTAGAATTCGCTTTTTTATTGATTGTAGAGCCTGCTTTGTATTTTCGGATGTCACAAAGCACTCTCCCCAGAGAATACCCCCCCGCAAATGCTAGAGATTTTAAACGATACTCCCCCCCTCTTGCGATACCCATACACGACAGGCAAAAAACAGTGTTATGAGGGGCAATTTACGACACATTACCACCCCAGAATAACACATATTGATACATTCGGCGTGAATCAGTTAAAAAGCTTTAATTTATCATCATCAAGGTTCAAGCGATGAAATCTTTATCCATAACGCTCGCCATCATATTTATAGCTTTCTTTTCAATATCAGTATTATCAAAATATACGAGTGTAGAGAATTTAGAACAATACGATAAACTTTACGAAGAATATGTGCATAAAAATTATAAAAGCTTAGAATACCACCAGAAATTAGCAAAAGCAAAAGAATCGATAGAATATTTAAAAACGCAGATGGGAGATACTGTAGACATACCCCATGATAAGAGCCCATTTTGGAGGTATTTAATAACATTACCAAACAATCCTCCAGAATTAATATTTTAAAACATTATCACATATTGCTTGTTTTTTGTGGACGCTTTGCCGATTTATGGCAAGGTGATAAAAGTATGCCGACACTTACATTTAATGACTTAACAATAAGACTGGAAGCTTTTAAAGCTAACGGAATGAAATATAGGAAACATTGGGATTATATAGAACATATTTTCTTCAAAGCAAAATTTGACACCAACTTTAATGATCCAATGTTTGCATACGCAGAAAAATTTTTAGACTCTCCAAATGGCATTAGTAGAAAAGAACAAACCATTCGTACAGAGCAAATGATCGTAGAAAATGAACTCTCTCGTTTTCAAAACACAGCAACAATGTGCGCTATTGCGAGAAACGTATACCTTGAAATGATGCCCAAAGAACATGTAAGACCACCTGTGAGATATAGCACTTTTGAAAAATGGAAGCGATATTTAACACGTTTTTAAACGAACGATCAAAATGCTTTTGAAACCCACTAAGCGCTCTTTCTCATGAATTCACAAGATAGAATAGTGCTTGATTCTTCTCCAATAAGATACCGCACTGCCGCTTAAAGATTACACTATCGATAGAGGCATTGTGCTTCTTTTATTGCTTTTTGCACGAACTTATAACGATTTATTACTTTTTCAGCCCACCATTCAAAACGATTTTTATCTTAATTTTTCAACATATTGTCATAAAAAGGGCTAAGGCAATCCCAATGCCTTCACATTTCCTCAAAGCACAAATCCTCAAAGCACAAACACCCACAAGCGTACATGATAGGTAATAACTTGGCCGAACCTCCTGCACGGCACATCCAAAATTTCTCGCGCGCCACCGACAGCCATCATCCAGAGAGAAGGCTTGGTTCCAGAAAAACAAACCATCCACTTCTGTTTTTCACCAACACCACCCCACGAATAAAATCTGCTTTTTGTCCCTCTCCTCAATCAGCAAATTTGCCAGATTTCCCTCAAGGGCCGCCCCCCTCAAAGATAGCTTAAATATCTTGCAAACCTTCTCGCGCCTCCCCTTCCACCATTACACGACCAACCAACACGCTTGCAAAAATAGATTACACCCTCTGCTCCAAATCTTAGGCCAATGATACCATAAATCCTCGCAAAAAACTCAAGATTCCTTAAAGTTCAAGCACCCATGAGGGCATCATGATGGGTAATAATATCCATCAACTCTGTCACGACCGTATTCAATACTTCTCGTGCATCACCTTCAGCCATAAGGCGGATAACCGGCTCAGTTCCAGAAGCACGGATTATCAGCCGTGCCTCTTTTCCCAACCGCTTCTCTGCTTGATTAATGGCCGTTTTGACGGGATTTTTTTTCAAGACATTTTTATTTTTAATCGTTACATTTTTTAAAATTTGCGGTACAGGTTCAAACCGTTTACATAATTGGCTCATAGGGGTTTGACTCTCCTTCATACAAGCTAAAATTTGCAAAGCTGCCACCAACCCATCACCTGTTGTCCCAAAATCACTGAGCACAATATGCCCCGAAGCTTCACCTCCAACATTATATCCCTTTTGGCGCATGGCATCGACCACATAACGATCCCCAACTTTTGTCCTAATAAGGTCTAACCCTTTTCCGTTCAAAAACCGCTCCAGTCCCAGATTGGACATAATCGTTGTGACAACTCCATTGCACCGTAACCGTCCCATTTTATGCCAATTTTCAGCAATCACAGCAATCAACTGATCCCCATCAACCATTTGTGCTTTTTCATCAACAATGAGAACACGATCACCATCTCCATCAAGAGCAATCCCTACATCCGCACGCACTTCATGCACTTTGCGTTTTAAAGAGCTTAAATCAGTTGAGCCACATTTTTGATTAATATTGGTCCCATTGGGTTCATCATGAATAGCAAAAACCTCAGCCCCTAATTCCCATAAAGCACGGGGTGCCGCTTTATAGGCAGCCCCATTGGCACAATCTACAACAATACGCACAGCATCTAAGCGAACATCACGCGGCAATGTTCGTTTGGCGTATTCAATATAACGATAAATATCCCCCTCGACCCGTTTTGCGGAACCAATTTCAGCAGAACTTGCTAAAGATTTTGAAAAATCTGTATCGATCAATTGTTCAATTTTTGCTTCCATCTCATCTGAAAGTTTAAAACCATCAGGACCAAAAAGTTTAATTCCATTATCATAGAAAGGATTATGAGAAGCAGAAATCATCACCCCAAGATCGGCGCGCAAAGAGCGGCAAAGCATTGCAACAGCAGGTGTTGGTATTGGTCCTAATAAAAA
Source organism: Bartonella sp. AU15XJBT (assembly GCF_028618615.1). Classification (NCBI taxonomy): domain Bacteria; kingdom Pseudomonadati; phylum Pseudomonadota; class Alphaproteobacteria; order Hyphomicrobiales; family Bartonellaceae; genus Bartonella; species Bartonella sp. AU15XJBT. The sequence goes on along the minus strand of NZ_JAQITG010000003.1, from coordinate 126,790 downwards.
AACGTCCATCCCCGCAGCAGTCAATCCTGACACCAAAGCATTTTCCAACATATAACCAGATAATCGCGTATCCTTGCCAATCACCACACGACGCGATTGATGTTGTGAACGGAATAAAAACCCTACAGCCATCCCCACCTTCATGGCAAAATCCGGTGTCATAGGAAATGAATTAGCTTTCCCCCGAATTCCATCTGTACCAAAATATTTTTGCACCATGCCTCTTTCCTTTATACGTCTTCCCTTGGGCTTTTTTTAAAGCTCTAACAGCCCCCTTGGTACAATAGGCTTCCTCACCCTATACCCTTCACCTTATAAATAAGACTAACTCGATCCTCATCTTTTTAGATCATTAAAAACCCTCTTCACCCTCTACACATCTAAACCACGCTCAACCAATGAGGTTTCTACACCTCACCTATAAAGCAATATCCTCTTCTAAAAAAGCTTTACACATCCCTTGAACACAATCAAAGAATAATCTCACACCCTATCACCAAACCTCACACCCTGAGCCCAAATCCACACAGCACCCCATCGCCAAACCTCACACCCTTACCCAACTCGCAAAGCAACAAACCAGCTTATCCCCTGCTAAACCATCATAATACAACGGCTTTGCTTAATTTTTTCTTCCATATTTTGGAAAACATTACATCAAAGGCGCAAGCAATGCTCGCGCCTTTCTCAAAGAATTTAAAATTTTTCCCAAAACATAATCACTCAAACGTTAAAGTTTTTATTTTCCTTTATCAGATCCCACAGGTTTTGACTTTTTTTCAGCACTGCTTTTACTTTGAGAATGATTAACTGACTTTGTGGAACCTTTTGCGCTTTGCGCTTTTTTAGGCTCCATATCCTTGGATTGAGTATTACTGGAATTTGCTGTTTTCTTCCCAACAGCGCCCTCTGCTTTTCTTGCCTCACTTTTAACGTTCTCTGCTTTATGGGCAACTGTTTTAGGTGCTGTTTTGGCGTCTTTTTCATCGACCACAGAGTCCTCTGCCTTCACTGTTCCAGTTTTTGGAACAGAGGAAGTCCGTGGTGCCGCCCCCTCATCTTTCTGTGTGCGTGAAGGAGGTTTTCCTGCAATGACCTCGTTAATTTCAGCACCCGTTAAAGTTTCATATTCCAACAAGCCCTGCGCTAAAGCAAACCACTCTTTTCTTTTTGTTTTTAAAATATTAGTCGCATTTTTATAGGCATCATCAATAAGCTTACGCACTTCCATATCAATCATGCGTGCTGTTTCTTCAGAGACATTTTGTGTTCGTGCAACAGAATGCCCTAAAAAAACCTCATCTTGGTTATCGCCATAAGCAACATTTCCAAGCAGATCAGAAAATCCCCACCGTGTGATCATAGCCCGTGCTAATTTAGTTGCTTGCTCAATATCAGAAGAAGCCCCCGATGTGATATTTTCTTTTCCAAACTTCAATTCTTCAGCCACACGTCCGCCCATCATGATAGCCAAACGAGAAATCATCCACCGATAACTCATGGAATAGCGATCACCTTCAGGCAATTGCATCACCATTCCCAATGCCCTTCCCCTTGGAACGATTGTTGCTTTGTGAACAGGATCAGCAGCAGGAACATTGAGAGCCACGATAGCATGTCCTGCTTCGTGATAGGCTGTGAGTTCTTTTTCCTCTTGTGTCATGGCGGTTGAACGGCGTTCAGCCCCCATCATCACCTTATCCTTTGCATCTTCGAATTCTTGCATCGTCACGACTCTTTTATTACGGCTCGCAGCCATAAGAGCAGCTTCATTGACAAGATTCATCAAATCTGCACCGGAAAATCCTGGTGTTCCCCTTGCCAAAACTTTCAAATCAACATTCGGTGCTAAAGGTACATTGCGCACATGCACTTTCAAGATTTGTTCACGCCCAGAAACATCAGGATTTGGCACAACAACTTGTCGATCAAAACGTCCTGGTCTCAATAAAGCAGGGTCAAGCACATCAGGGCGGTTTGTTGCAGCAATAAGGATAATACTTTCATTGGGCTCAAACCCATCCATTTCGACCAGCAACTGATTTAAGGTCTGCTCGCGTTCATCGTTTCCACCCCCCAGTCCAGCCCCCCGATGGCGTCCAACCGCATCGATTTCATCAATAAAGATAATACAAGGCGCATTTTTTTTAGCCTGTTCGAACATATCACGCACACGGCTAGCCCCAACACCAACAAACATTTCAACAAAATCAGACCCTGAGATGGTAAAGAATGGCACATTGGCTTCACCCGCTACAGAGCGCGCTAACAAAGTTTTACCGGTTCCTGGGGGACCAACAAGCAAGACACCGCGAGGAATACGCCCGCCTAAGCGTTGAAATTTTTGCGGTTCGCGTAAAAATTCAACAATTTCTTGGAGATCTTGTTTGGCTTCTTCAACGCCAGCAACATCCTTAAAGGTAACACGTCCTTGTGCTTCATTAAGCAACCTTGCTTTTGATTTCCCAAATCCCATTGCGCCGCGTGATCCATTTTGCATTTGTCGCATAAAAAAGACCCACGCCCCAACAATAATAATAACAGGCAACAAAGAAAAAAGGAGATTGAGGAAGATACTATTTCCAGAGCTTTCAGGAATAGCTTTAACATTGACGTTTTTACTTTCCAATTTTTGTATCAAACCGGGATCACGTGGCGCAAAAGTTGAAATAGTTCTATGTTCGACAGTTTGTCCTGTTAACTTTTGACCTTGAATAGTCACCGATTTCAGCTCGTTATTCTCAACTTTTTGCAAAAATTCAGAATAGGAGACTTCTCCACCACCAGAACGTTGGCTATCTCCATTAAAGAAAGAAAACGACACAATCAAAATCAAAGCAATAACCCCCCAAATGAGGAGAGAGCGGTAATTGGAATTCATATTCAGCCCACTTAATCAAATATAGATTTCAAACAGTTCCCTTTAACATATAACCTTGTCAGCCCCTTGCCAAGGGATGAGAGACGGTTTATTCTCTTTTAGAGTTATTTTTTCTTTATCTTTTCACCTCAAGATTAAAAAAGTGTTCCACAACATTCACCAGCACAGCATCTTCGCGTGAGGAAAGCCAATCGAAAGGCGCCATAATTCGCTTGATAATAACATTTTTATGAATAATCGCTTGAGAAATCAACTCGGGAATATCACACCCTTTATCATTTGAAATCATCGGCAAGGATTGTAACGAGGGGAAATGAGGCTTTTCAAGATCAAAATCACTGTTTTGCAATAAAAATTTCAGCTGTTCTAAATTTGCTGCTCCAACCTTTATAGTCTCAGATCCATGATTGGTAATGTGATAGCGCGCATCCCATAGAAGAGTTTCCTCTGGCTCCACAAGAGCCTCTTTCATATTTCGCCCTTCACGCCACAAAGCAATGCCATCTTTGTTATATTCAATAACACAGCCCGCATAAGTAAAACGCCGCTTTTCTGGAGAATTCAGACAGAGTTTTTGAACAAGCATGCTCAATTTTTTATTGGGGAGCAAATAAAATCCCCCGCCCATCAACACCGCAAAAAGCCCGACAACGAAAGAAAAACCGGAATGTTTTTGTAAAAATGGTGCAGGCTTTTTGATGAAACAACGCCCATGTTGAACCGTAATATCCAGAGCTAAGATTAAATCGGCAATATTTTGCGCTTGTTGACGACGCTGCCATGCGGCTTCATTTATTTTTTGAGCAATATCAGCAAGCTTTTGGGAAGAAAGAGATTGGCGCACACGTACACGTTCAAAATTGCGGTCTTCATTGGTTGGATCATCAATCCATGTTTTTCCTTGTAAGCGTAAATAATTCCGCAATGTTTGACGTTTTACACCAAGAAGCGGCCGAATCAAACGCACTTTTCTCTGCAACAATGCCTCACGCGGAATACAGGATAAACCACGCTCATAGAGAACCCCATAGCTTTTTTCGGTAATATTTTTTTTCGTTTCTCTAACATAATCTTCATCACGCATGGCATCAGCTTCACCACGCAACGCACCGGCAAAACCGCTCTCAGACAACCCATCACGCATGGCATCAACTTCACCGCACAACACACTTCTACTCTTTTGGAGACGTTGAGAGCGCATTTGATAGGTTTCAACCTGATCATTGAGTGTATGGCCCGTCATAATAAGGGCTGCGCCTTGTTTTTGCGCTTCCTGAACCAAGAGATCATAGCGTGCAACACGAGCGCTAGAAGCAATATGTGTCTTTGGTTTTTTGCCTTCCCACCGCACAGTGATATGCTTAATGTGATGGGCACGACAAATCTCCGCAACGGTTTCTGCTTCACGCGCTGATTCTTTACGCAATTGGTGATCAACAGTAACAGCAATTATTTCCGGAGGGACTAAGAGCGTTTCGAAATACTCTTTGACCAAGAACATCAAAGCTAAAGAATCACTTCCCCCTGAGACAGCAAGAATCACTCGTCGACACTGAATAAAATCCGATGTTTTAAAGAGATTTCTTGCCAGTCTAACACACACCGAAAATGACCTCGCTACTTATTTTGCGGGTTTACAAAACACAGACTCTAACATTTGATGACGTTTTTTGTTTTTTGCAAAAAGAGCACAATCCTCTTCATTTGTCTCAAGAGCGACCATACTTCTTGCTAATTTCAGCAAAATCTCAGAGGTATAGAGCTTCTTTTTATCTGCATACCATGCGGTCAGATAAACTTGTGCTGCTTCATGATAGCGTTTTTGTCCCAACAAAGATTCAGCCAACCAAAATAAAGCGTCATCACTCAAAGGATCTTTTTTGTAACGATTTTGAAAAGCGCAAAAGCTTTTTTCAGCACCAACATAGTTGGCAGAACGAATAAAATCATACCCTTCCTTATACAAAGCTTTGGAAGAAGAAAGAGTGTCACTCTGATGTGCTTCGATATGAGCACTTACGTCATGCACTTTTTTTAAAATCTCCTCAGTTTCCTTCACATCATGGTCTTTCACATCAGCAACATTTGTCTGGTTATCCACGCTCAGCTGCTGCACCATCTCTTCTTTTTCAGTCTGAGATTTCTCATCCAACGCGGCACTTTCAACGGAACAAGAATAAACAGAAGAGTCTTTTTTATCAAAAAGCCGGTGAAATTGCTTGTTAACATTTTTTAGATTGTTATGCTCAAGCACCATCCGTATCTTATGCAAAAGCTTATCTAAATCATAATCTTTAAATAAAGCCTGCTGATTCTCTAAAATAATCCCTTGGTGCGCCGAAACATCAGAGATTTTTTTCACGGCATCGGAAGCGGCTTTATCAGCAGTATCAGTGGCTTTCTTTACCACATCGGAAGCTGCTTTTTTAGCCGCATCAGGTACTTTCTTCACCGCATCAGAAGCCTTATCAGCAGCCTCAGTGGCTTTCTCCACCACATCGGAAGCAGCTTTATTAGCCGCATCAGGTACTTTCTTCACCGCATCAGAAGCCTTATCAGCAGCCTCAGTGGCTTTCTCCACCACATCGGAAGCTGCTTTTTTAGCCGCATCAGGTACTTTCTTCACCGCATCAGAAGCCTTATCAGCAGCCTCAGTGGCTTTCTCCACCACATCGGAAGCAGCTTTATTAGCCGCATCAGGTACTTTCTTCACCGCATCGGAAGCCTTATCAGCAGCGTCAGGTGCCTTTTCCATCGCATCGGAAGCTGCTTTTTTAGCCGCATCAGGTATTTTCTTCACCGCATCGGAAGCCTTATCGGCAGCGTCAGGTGCCTTTTCCATCGCATCGGAAGCTGCTTTATCAGCAGCCTCAGAAGCTTTCTTCACCGCATCAGAAGCCTTATCGGCAGCGTCAGGTGCCTTTTCCATCGCATCGGAAGCTGCTTTTTTAGCCGCATCAGAAGCTTTCTTCACGGCATCAGAAGCCTTATCGGCAGCGTCAGGTGCCTTTTCCATCGCATCGGAAGCTGCTTTATCAGCAGCCTCAGAAGCTTTCTTCACGGCATCAGAAGCCTTATCGGCAGCGTCAGGTGCCTTTTCCATCGCATCGGAAGCTGCTTTTTTAGCCGCATCAGTGGCTTTCTTCACGGCATCAGAAGCCTTATCGGCAGCGTCAGGTGCCTTTTCCATCGCATCGGAAGCTGCTTTTTTAGCCACATCAGTGGCTTTCTTCACCGCATCGGAAGCCTTATCAGCAGCGTCAGGTGCCTTTTCCATCGCATCGGAAGCTGCTTTTTTAGCCGCATCAGTGGCTTTCTTCACCGCATCGGAAGCCTTATCAGCAGCGTCAGAAGCCTTTTCCATCGCATCGGAAGCTGCTTTATCGGCAACCTCAGAAGCTTTCTTCACCACATCGGAAGCTTTATCGGCAGCGCCAACTTTATCCGTATCATGTGCTGGATATTCAGAAGCGTTTCGTGCCGCACTTTCAGCAAATGAAGTAGAACAAGCTATGAAACCTGCCATATAAAAGAGTGTTTTCCAATTGATTTTACGATACATCCTTTTCTCCCCTTAAGAGTTCATTGAATGGTTGAAACCAACCATTTGCTTTCTTAATGACTGTTCATGTTACTCAGTGTTGTCACAGCACGTCGATTTTGATTCCAACAGGAAATATCATCACATACAGCTACAGGTCTTTCTTTTCCATAAGAAATTGTTTGAATCCGTTGTGCAGACACACCAAGAGACACCAAATAGTCTCGCACAGCAACAGCACGGCGCTGTCCAAGTGCCAAGTTATATTCACGTGTTCCCCTTTCATCAGCATGACCTTCGATCATAATAGAATAATAAGGATAATGAAGCAACCATTCTGCTTGACGCGTTAAAATGCGTTCAGCATCCGCATCCAATGAAGAAGAGTCGAGACTAAAAAACACGCGATCCCCCACATTAACCGTAAACTCTTGTCCTGAACCTGGTCCTTGATTCAAAGCAGCATCATTCATATAAGCGCCATTCATACCATTAAATGCACCGATATTTTTTTTACCACACCCACCCAAGCACAGTGAGAAAAAAAACAGGATAGCTAAAGAATGAGAGAGGGTATTTTTGGTAGAGCGCATAATTTGTTTCTCCTCGAATTGCGTAAAGAAGGACACATTCTTAAAAATATTTTTAAGAATAACCGTTAATTCCTAATGAAGAAGAAATTTTTCTGTTTTTTTGTCATCATTTTTCAGTCTCTGCCGATTTTTCTTCCCTCCATCTATTTCTTTAACATCTCCATGAGAAATATTGCCCTTTCATGTTGTTTATGCCTCTTCTTGCTCTTGACGATTTTTTTGCAGCGCGTTCAATTTTGCAAAAACTTTATCAGCATCAAAAGTCTTGTGTGGATTTTCTTCACTCTCATTTTCCTCTAGAGCAGCATTTTCCGTCACAGAGGCGGGAAGCAACGATCGATCTTCTTCTGCAGCAACAGGGCGGCCTTTTGCCGCACGCTGGAGTTCAAAATCTAAATCGATCTGCGAACACAAGCCAAGTCCTACAGGATCAAGAGGAGACAAGTTCGCACTATTCCAATGGGTTCTGAGGCGGATTTGTTCAATCGTTGCTTTTGTTGTCCCAATCAACCGTGCAATTTGTGCATCTTTCAATTCGGGATGGTTTGTGACCAACCATAAAATACCATTGGGACGATCTTGACGTCGGGAAAGAGGGATATAGCGCGCCCCTTTACGTTTTTTTTCAGGAATGTGCACCCTCGATTGAGAGATTTTCAAACGTGCGTTTTGATCCGCCTCTACCCGTGCAATTTCACTGCGCGTCAACTGCCCAGAACTAATCGGATCGAGACCTTTAATACCATAAGCTGCCTCTCCATCGGCAATAGCTTTTACTTCCAAGACATGTAATTTACAAAATTCTGCAATCTGCTCAAAAGAAAGAGCTGTATTATCAACCAACCAAACAGCTGTCGCTTTGGGCATCAAAAGTTGCGTTGCCATTTTTATAAATCCTCTTCTGCGCCTCTTCTATTATGAGGCAGGTTACCGCCCACTCAAGAGCACTGGAACTTCTTAATTATATGTTCGTTTTCTCCCACCCACTTTTATAATTAAAGCGAGACATGGAATAAACCATTTTGCCATGAGATTATATTCTGTTATAGCGTGATTTTTGCTCAACGACAAGAGATCTCTCTTGGAATGATCCTCAACGAAGGTCTCTTTACCTTTAAGATGAATTTTCTTATAAAGGATTTATTCGATTATTTCACCTCATGCTGTGGCATATTTGTTCTGGTTGGATGCATGTTTTATCGCCTTAAATTCTAACAAAGCATCCAACTGGAAGGACAGCCCTCAAATAGGAAGGAAAACTATGGCAGGCCATTCACAATTTAAAAATATTATGCATCGTAAAGGGCGTCAAGATGCGGTGCGCTCAAAAATATTTTCTAAGCTTGCACGCGAAATTACCGTAGCAGCAAAACAAGGTGCTCCTGATCCAGCCATGAATCCACGTTTAAGGCTGGCTGTCCAAAATGCCAAAGCACAATCAATGCCGAAAGATAATATTGAACGCGCGATTAAAAAAGCTTCAGGCTCCGATGTCGAAAATTATGATGAAGTGCGCTATGAAGGCTATGGACCAGGCGGTGTTGCCGTCATTGTTGAAGCTTTAACAGACAACCGTAACCGCACTGCTTCAAACGTGCGCGCGGCCTTCACCAAATCAGGAGGAGCGTTAGGGGAAACCGGGTCTGTAAGTTTCATGTTTAATCGGATTGGGGAAATCATTTATAAGTCAGAAGCAGGAACAGCAGATAACATCATGGATGCTGCCATTGAAGCGGGTGCCGAAGATGTACAATCAGAAGAAAGCGGGCATCATATTACTTGTGCATTTGAAGATATTGGTGAAGTTTCAAAAACACTTGAAGCAAAACTTGGTGAAGCAGAATCGATTAAAACGATTTGGAAAGCCACCACCCTTGCTCCAATCGATGAAGAAAAAGCTTTGTCCGTTTTACGACTGATTTCAACATTAGAAGAAGATGATGATGTGCAAAATGTTTATGCTAATTTTGATGTCAGCGATGAGATTTTGGCAAAACTGTCCGTATAATTTCCCATCATTGGCCCTCTCTTCACCAAGTGAGGGACTAAAAGCATCTATCACTTTTTTCCCACAATATAAAAACCCCGCGTCAATAGCGGGGTCAATCATTTGTAAAGCCAAGAAAACCACAATCAATCGCAGAAAAAAAAGCGGATTAAAAAAAGAAAGCATAAAGCAAATACCCTTGAACGCTCAAACAGTTCTGATGATAAAAAACTTTGTGATCTCAAGCTTTTCTTATATATTCTAAGAATTACCCCTACAGCCCCTCTCTATTTATTCTTTAAGATTGCTCCCCACCCTCAAATGATGAAGATGTCACCCCAATCTGGTCTGTAAACAAATCAGATCCTCTTAGACATATTCCTCTTCTCACGCATGAGATTCACTTGAAACTGAAACCCCTAAATACTTATCACATTGATTTATAAGGGGAGTTTAGCGTTATTGAACTTGAATGAGACCCTCTAAATAGCGTCAAATTCTCTTATTCCAAATTTGTGTGTGCGGTGCATCAATCAAAGTCATGCGCTTGCACATTATTTAAGCAGAAAAAGCCCGTTTGGCGTAAAACTTAAAGGAGAAAAAATTCCCTTATGAATCGTCTCAAAGGCTGTAGGGCTGTTGGTAAAACTGGGGGCTGGCAAATATAACGATGATGCCGTCTTTCCTCTCCACAAGCTTAAAGATGGTGGTACTCGATGAATTTATCGTTATACCCTTCACGGGCGCCGCCGTGAAATGGACTTGAGTGCGCTTTAAGAGATGTTTCTTTAAAACAAGCGCGTGAATATGCAACTGGTTGGCGCTCTGTTTTACGTGAAGGGTGTTCCCCCATTAAAGAACGCAATAAACAAAAACGTGAAGCAATGTGTAATCTGCATTATTTGAATAAGATATTGCTTTGGGTGCTTTTGAAAGCCGTAAAGCTGAATTAAAAAAAGATGGCAAAGCTGGAAATTGGTTTTCACCTTTAAAACTCCATATTCTTTCCAAATTAGGTTGCCTCCCCGTTTCAGAGATTACCCAAACAGAGATACACAATACCCTCGCCCCTATCTGGCATACAAGATCTGGAGTTGCTTATAGAGCTTTCAAGCGCCTTAATATGTGTTTCAAACATGCGGCTGCGTTAGGTTTAGATGTTGATCTACAGCAGCAGAAAAAGCACAAGCTTTGTTAGGCAAACAACATCACAAAACTCCTAATAGACCCGCACTGGATGGGAGAGATGTTCCGGCTTTTTATAAAACACTGTGCGAAGCATCACCCCCTAACACTATTGGCTTTGCATCTGCTTATTCTTACAGGCGTTCGTGCAAATCCCTTGCGTCATATATGTAAAGAACAGATTGATGGGGATATATGGATAATTCCTGCTGAAAATATGAAAGGACGGCGTGATGCTCCAACAGAATTTCGTGTGCCTTTATCAATAGAGGCATTAGAAATTAAAAAAAGCACGTCTGCTTTCTCGCAATGATTTCTTTTTTCTGCAACCGGTCGCGGTCCTCTTTCTGATAAGACTATATTCCCTCTATGTTTTTGTATTTTTATCAAGCATTTTTTACTGTACGTTGAGCAATGGCGACCATGCGGGATCAGAAGCATCATTGGGTGTGGGGAGTTGGCGTTCATTGTGTCCCGTAATATCAATGGTATAGATTTTGGGTCCCATACCGGGATTTTTGCGAAAGAACATCAGTACACGACCATTGGGAGCCCAAGTCGGTCCTTCATTGTGAAACCCTGTGGTTAAAATTCGTTCTCCTTGTCCATCCGGGCGCATAACACCGATAGAAAATTGTCCACCTGATTGTTTTGTAAAAGCGATATAATCCCCCCGTGGCGACCAAATAGGTGTCGAATAACTCCCCTCGTTTGAAGAAATACGCTGAATATCACTGCCATCCGCATTCATTTTATAAATTTGTGGCTTTCCGCTACGATCTGAAGAAAAGACGATTTGTTTTCCATCCGGTGAATAAGAAGCAGAGGTATCAATAGCAGAAGTTGTTGTAAGGCGCGTCATTGTACGGGTCCGTAAATCCATGGTGTAAAGATTTGCACTGCCGTCATTTTGCAACAAACTCATGATGACCTTTTGTCCATCAGAAGAAAAACGCGGAGCAATTGTCATGTTATGAAACGTTCCAATCAACTCCCTTTGTCCCATTTCAAGTTGTTGGAGATAAACATGAGGCACTTGATTGTCCTCATAAGCCATATAGGTCATTTCTTGTCTTTTAGGTGAAAAACGCGGTGTAAGCACCAATTCACTTCCATCAGACATATAAATCAAATTTGCGCCATCTTGATCCATCATTGCTAAGCGTTTAATGCGTGCATTTTGAGGGCCTGTTTCATCAATAAAAACAATTCTTGTATCAAAATAACCACTTTCTCCTGTCATCTCACTGTAGATCTCATCTGCGATCATATGAGCCACACGCCGCCAACGTTCTGTCGCGGTATAAAAACGCCGTCCTTTCAATTGTCGCTGTCCAAAAACATCCCATAAACGGAAATCAACCCTCAAACGTCCGTCGATTTCTCTCATGACTTGCCCCGTCACCAAACCCTGCGCTTTTATTTTCTGCCACGAAGAAAAATGCGGTTGTTTATTCGGATTAGAAATTTTTTCAAAAAAATTTTCCTTGTCAAGCGGTAAAAAAAGCCCCGACCGTTCAAGATCGGCTGTCACCACAGCCGTTATTTTAGATCCAATCGAATCATTGGAAATAAAATCTGTAATTGCAATGGGAATAGGGTTAAAATCAGCGCTTGAAATCGTGCCTTTCAACTGCGCATAAACTGATGAAAGACTTGAAAGCCACAAACCACAAGTGACTATAAACCACGTAAAAACTTTATGTCTCATTATAGTCATCATGGAATGTGTCCTTTCGTTAAGCGATTTTTCTCATTTATCATCTTATTTCTTGGAGGGGATCAACATTAAAGTCAAACCCCTGCCCCCACAGGTCATATTGATCACGGGGAAGATCTGCATAAGGTTGACATGAAAAGACAGCCGTATACACCTGCCTGATCATAATCGCTTGCTGACTCTCAAGACCGCTTATAGGATCAATGATAGGATCGCCCACAACCATCCCTTCACGGTCTAAGTAAAATCGCAACCGCACGACGGGACGGTTTTTTAAATCGCCACCAAGCGCCACAAGTTTAAGCTTCTGTTGAATACATCCCCCTGCAATATTGACCAATGTTTGTGCCATTTTTGTGGTATCATTGATATTTTTTCGTGCACCTAAAGCTTCTGGTGTATGGGAACGTTTTGCTCCCCCTCCTTGTGAGCGCGCACGATTGAGCAAATTATTTTCTTCCATGGCTAAAATATCTTCAATGGTTTGTTTCTCTTGATTTTTCTTGTTAAGCTTTGGCGCCTTTTGATTGAATGCACCCTCTTTCTTTATTGGAAATTCTTCGTCAAATTTTGGTTTAAACTGCGGAAGAAGAGGTTTTTCTGGAAGTGCAATTTTGGGCGCTTGCTGTACAACCGGCTCTGCTGGGACCTTTTGTACCGTTGGAGCCAATTCTTTTAACGATATCATCTCTTCACTTTTGTAAGCAGGCTTAAGGATAAGCTTGGAGGCATCTTCTGGTGCTTTTAAAGGCGCCTCAGGCGCAATCTTTTGCGCATCTTCCACTGCTTCCAAAGGCACCTCAGGCGCAATCTTTTGCGCATCTTCCACTGCTTCCAAAGGCGCCTCAGGCGCAATCTTCTGCGCATCTTCTGGTGCTTTCAAAGGCATCTCAGGCGCAACCTTGGGGTCGTCCTCCGCTGCTTTCAAAGGCATCTCAGGCGCAAGCTTTTGCGCATCTTCTAGCACTTTTGAAATCTCTTCTGTTTTTGCTTCTAATAATTCTGGTTCTGTAAGTTTGGATATTTCTGACGGATTGCTTGGCAGCAACGGTGTTGTCTCAACGGAGCGCGGCTTTTCCTTTGGTTGAAAAGGTGCCAGACTATCTCGTTCTCCCTCTCCAATATGGCGTGCATCTTCTTTCTCTTGGGGTTTAGTGGTTGGTTTAACAGCAGGAATTGCATGGAGTGGCGCTTTCACGGAGCCTTGTTGAGAGGAAAACTCTTCCATCAAAGGCGCAAGAGTAATGGGAATTGCTTCCAATGGTTGTGGTAAAGAAACAGAGTTCATAAACTGAACAACGCCCCAACTGAGAAAAATAACATGGACCACAAGGGATAACACCAAGCCTCGTTTCATGCTATGATAGGAGTCTTTGTTCATTCTTTATGCCTTAATTGATACCTTATATTTTTTCACTTTTAATCACGCTGCACTCTTTTAAAACATTTAAAAAACAATTGGTTATGGACAACTTTATTGTTTGTTATTTATTGTGCGAGACTTGCTAGTGCCACTTGAGAAAAACCTGCCTTTTGAATATCTGCAAGCAGTTTTAAGACTTGTTGATATTCAACAGTTTTAGCAACCCGCACAAAAATCCGTTGATCTTTTTGTGTTGCGTCTGCTTCCAGAAGAGCTTTAAGCTGTGCAATCAACGCTTGTGATGTTTCATAATAATCTTGATGAATGGCAAAGCGCCCTTGCGCGTCAAGTGAAACCGTAAGGGGCGTTTTTTGCGCGCGGACTAGCCCCGCTTGACTGCGTGGCAAATCCAAAGGAACACCGTTCACCAAAAGAGGAGCTGAGACCATAAAAATAATGAGCAACACCAGCATCACATCCACAAAAGGGGTAATATTGATCTCACTCATCAGTTGGCTTCGTGAATGATGCCGCCTACGTGTATTTTTTCGAGAAGAAGAAGCAACAGAAATTCCCATGGCTAAGCTCCTTTTTATAAAGGGGAATGTGATGTGCGTGTTTCATCAATACGCCGCGAGACAATTGTTGAAAACTCATCAGCAAAATTTTCTATTTGTGCAATGATGCGCGCACTTTCATGGGTTAACTTATTATAGGCAATAACGGCTGGAATTGCTGCAAACAAACCAATCGCCGTTGCCAAAAGTGCTTCTGCAATCCCTGGCGCGACAATGGCAAGAGACGTGTTTTGAGAAGCTGAAATAGAAAGAAAAGACTCCATAATCCCAATCACTGTTCCAAAAAGACCGATAAAGGGTCCCGCAGATCCCAGTGTCGCAAGAAAACTTAACTTTGATTCTATTTTTTCACTTTCACGTCCCAGTGTTAGATCCATTGCCTTATCAATTCTGCTCTGCAAACTGATCGAAGTATGGGTCCCTTTTTCAAGAGATTTTTTCCATTCAGCCATTGCTGCCATAAAAACAGCAGATATGCTATTGGTACGGTAACTTTTACAGGCGACATAAAGATCCTCTAGCGCTTTGCCAGACCAAAATGTCCGTTCAAATTGCTTGATTTCACGCCGTATTCTCCGGTACGTAAAAATTTTATCAAAAATAATGGCCCAACTCCAGACGGAAGCAAGCAGTAACAAAACCATAACAACTTTAACGACGAGACTTGCTTGCATAAACAAATGCAACATTCCCATTGTTTCCGGATTCGTTAGTTCTACATGCGGCATAATTCTTGTCCCTCTAAATGAAAGGTGCATTCCTTAAAATTTTATAAAACAGATTGTTTTATAGTTTCTAAATTTAAGTAAAAAACTTTAGTGTCACATAAATCCATGCGCTAAAACAAGACCTGTTTCTTAAATTTCTTTAAAAAGTGATCACGAGAAGCATCCCTCAATACACCTCACCCCTATTTCCCAACGACATAAACCCCTCCCCGTCCATAAATAATATAAAGCATGATATCAAATCTGCTATGCGTCCCCATCTTTACGTGTATGAAAAGAACGCTAAACCATCATGTGGCGTTCCAAGCTCAAAATGTTGCAATAAGTCTTGGCTCTTGAAAAGCTTTATAAAAGGCAATTTTATGCCTTTCTCAATCCTCGTTTCCCCTCATGCACCAACCCCGTCTGTGACAAGAAAAAAATGTAACAGATCAGAAAATGATTTTGATGAATTCACAAAAGAGCTTGAAAAGAGAAAATCTTACAAGCCTTCTGTGAAAATGACAACGCAATGAATGATCATGATCAATCAATAGGGGGCATCATGAAAGATGATGCATTACCTTAGGCTATTGTTTCTCTCATTTTTCCTTAAGTTTAATAAGGTTACACCCCAAGTATACACAAAAAAAACCAAAAATAAACCACCATAAAATGCCTCACCCAATGTCGCTCATTTAATGCCTCCCCAGGTAAATCTCCTATAATCTCGTATCAGTCTCCTATAATCTCATTGTGCTGTAGCCCCTTTCAATGCGCATTATGTCTCTGGCACCATGGGATAACTTCAAAGCCTCCCTAACGTGAAAAAAGCCTTTTCACTCTTTCTCCTTCATGAAAACCGCCCCATTCACTCTCTTCGCTCACTTGCAATATTGAGCCATTATAACATTGAAGAGTATCTATTTAAATTTTTACAGATTTTTCAAGTGCTTATACATTACTCTCTTATGAAAATGTAAGCGGATAGTTTTCATTATTTCAATAGGGAAAAGATTTGAAATGAGAAAATTTTACGACACGCAAAGTTTTCATTCAAGCTGAATAACGTTATATTATCTTTATAAATAAAACTGTTGTATCTTCAATGCACAACCCTTTTAACTCAGCATTTTTGCAAAAAGCTCTTTGGGTAAACGTCGTGGTTTTGCATCCTCATTAATCAGAGCAATTTCAACTTTCGCTGTTACCAGCGTGATCTCCTCATACACAATAGATTGTTCCATAAAAAAGCGTGCTCCTTGGATATGATCAACACGTGTTTTAACGACTAAAAGATTATCAATTTTGGCTGGTCGCAAAAAACTAATTTCCATATGGCGCACAACAAAAAACAGTTTTTCCCCTTCAACCCCTGCTGCTAACATCTTATTATTAAAACCGGTATCCCGTAAAAACTCTGAACGTCCCCGTTCAAAAAATTCCAGATAACGCGCATGATAAACCACACCAGAAAAATCTGTATCAGCCACATAAACACGCACCTGAAAATTATGAAAAGCATTTGTATGATTGCTCTTGAAAGGCATTACTTTTGTCATTGACTTCATGTCCCATAAAGTTATTTAAGATAGAAAATTGTTTATCAATCAAAAGATTCAACACATTTTTGTGTTGAAGTTGTGAAAAGCCAAAGCACAAAATCCTTTATCGTTCCAAATCTTTTCAGCCAAAACACACGGACAAGCAGAACACCTCTGATCCTTATAAGCGTTTGCGATAAACTATCTGCACAATTTTTTTAAAAAAATGCCTCAGTCATCTTCCCCATCCCATAAAGTTGTCTGAAATGATGCATTATCTTGAGCATCAGAAAGTTGAGTACGCTTTTGTATAGATGTTGAAGCAGGCGCAGAAAGTCCTAAATGGCTCCAAGCCTTTTCAGTGAGAATACGACCACGAGCCGTTCTCTGAATAAAGCCTTGTTGGAGAAGATAGGGCTCAACAATATCTTCAATAGCATCGCGTGGTTCTGATAAAGCAGCAGCAATGGTTTCAATTCCCACCGGTCCCCCTAAAAAAGTTTGTGCAATCAGGAGTAAATAACGACGATCCAGTGGATCAAGCCCCAGATGATCCACCTCAAGGCGTGAAAGCGCTTCGTCAGCGATTTTTTGATCAATTTGTTTTGCTTGTTTCACCAAAGCAAAATCACAAACGCGCCGTAAAAGCCGTCCGGCAATGCGCGGGGTTCCCCGTGCTCGGCGTGCAATTTCATGCGCACCATCATCACTGATCTTGACAGCAAAAAGCCGCGCATTACGCTGCACAATATATTCTAATTCTTCTATCGTATAAAAATTAAGACGAATGGGGATGCCAAAACGGTCTCTCAGCGGTGTTGTCAAAAGCCCCAACCGTGTGGTTGCCGCCACCAAAGTAAATTTAGCCAGATCAATTTTAACCGAGCGTGCAGCCGGACCTTCTCCAATGATCAAATCGAGTTGATAATCTTCCATCGCTGGATAAAGAATTTCTTCAATCGCCGGATTTAAGCGATGAATTTCATCAATAAACAAGACATCGCGTTCTTCAAGATTGGTCAAGAGAGCAGCCAAATCTCCTGCTTTAGCAATGACCGGACCTGAAGTAGAGCGAAAATTAACACCTAATTCTTTTGCCATAATCTGTGAGAGCGTTGTTTTTCCCAGTCCTGGTGGTCCTACAAACAAAACATGATCCAACGCTTCTTGCCGCCTTTTTGCGGCTTCAATAAATATTTTTAAATTCGCCCGTGCCGCCTCTTGACCAATAAAGTCATCAAGAACTTGTGGTCTTAAGGAACGATCCGGATCGTTGGGAAGAGGTGCGGGACCCAGAAGGCGTTGATCTTCATCTTTATGCATTGTTACCTTTTATTTAAGTAGGAGAAGAAAGCAATTTGAGACTATGGCGGATCAGCAGGGCAGAAGACACAGACTCCCCCTCAAGAGCGTTCATCGCAAGAGCAAGAGCACGGGCGGCTTGCTCCCGTTCAAAGCCTAGCTTCATCAATGCGGAAAGCGCATCATGGGCTGGTTGATGAGTTATCTCGCGCTGAGGAATCGAAACAGTCTTGACCGCTTGTTCAAAGGGGAGTGTTTTACTTTTCAACTCACTCACAATTCTTTCACTGACTTTTTTACCAACGCCCGGCGCGCGACTAATCATCGCCACATCGTTTAGGGCAATAGCTTGTGCAAGTTCATCTGGCGATAAAGTCCCCAAGATTGCTAAAGCAACCTTTGCTCCTACGCCTGGAACATTTTGGAGCATACAAAACCACTCCTGTTCAGCTCTTGTCGCAAAACCAAAAAGGCGGATTGCCTCTTCGCGAACATGCGTTTCAATAAAGAGACTTAAAGTCTCCCCAACAGAAGGCAAAGAAGGACGCAACCGATTTGAGATAAAAACGACATACCCCACACCATGAACATCAAGAACGATATAATCTTCAAAGATATGTTCAAGCGTGCCCTTTAACTTTCCAATCATATCGCCACCCTTGCCTGATAAGATTGATCAATTCTCTTACGATGCATGCTATGACAAAGAGCAAGAGCAAGGGCATCCGCCGCATCATTGCTATCAAATTCAGCCCGTGGGAGGAGAACCTTTACCATCATATGAATTTGTTCTTTAGCACCATGCCCGACACCAATAACCGATTTTTTCACTTTGTTGGGTGCATATTCAAAAACAGGAAGATTTGCTTGCGCAGGAACCAGCAGTGCAATCGCACGCGCCTGCCCAAGTTTTAGCGTTGCTGTAGCATCTTTGTTGACAAACACATGTTCCACCGCCGCTTCATGGGGCATAAATTGATGCACAACCTCTGAAAGACCTTTATGGATCTGATAGAGTCTAGAAGCCAGATCACACTGTACATCAGAAGAAACCGTCCCTGCAGCGACAAACTGAAGACGATTGCCCGCAAGATCGATAACGCCCCATCCAGTATACCGTAGTCCGGGATCAATGCCTATAATACGAATCGTCTCTGCCATAAGCGCTAGTTTATACACGTTTCCCCCTTTTGAATAAAGGCTTAAAGCCGCAAAGAAAGCAGCAGCAAAGGGCAAAACCAGTAAAAAGAAGGGCATATGTTATGAATTTATACAGTATAACACACGAACAAACAGCAACTTTATGAGACACAAATGCCATCAAACAAAACCATTCTCACCTTACAAGAAAGCAAAAGGAACCCATAAAAATTCCCCTTCGATATACTCACTCCCTTCTATCTGATCTTCAATGTCATAACGATTAAACCACCACAAGCAAACAAAGAGAGGGGTTGTCTTTGGATATATAAATGTAAAGATGCTCCTCTATGAACGGTATAGACTTCACGGGATCTTTTTACATTATACTCCCCATGATATGGACGTGAACAAACATTGCGAGGTATTTTTTACATACCCCTCACAACACAAGAGCATTATAGGGAGAGTATTGCATGAGCAACACGGGGCCCATAAAGCCCCCCATAATCCCCCGTAGAGCTTTTTAAGACAATTTATTTTGTGATTTTAGATGTTTTATTTTCCGTGAAGAGAGCCCCTCCTATTAAAACTGAGAGAACTCAAAAACGAAAACCCCAAAAATGAAAACAATGCATCATGATCATGAGAAAACGCATTGATTGACAAGAATACCCTAGCATTCTTTATGTTGAATGACAGCCCCAAATATCGAAAGTTTCTCTCATTCCCAACCTATTTTTATGTTGTATCTATCAAAACCATTCCCTTGCACATCATAAGCGGAAGAGCCATGTGGCATGGAACTTTACAAGAGGGCATGCTTCTTATGAACCATCTCAAATATAAAGCTCTGTCACAACATGAGAGGTTAGCAAAATGAATGATGGGGCTTTACTCTTTTATGAAGCGTAAAAATAGAAGAGCACAATAGCTTTTAGACACTTTATGGGAAATTTTATACATTTCATGGAGGAATTTACCGTTATGCCATTCACGGACGACCGTCACGAAAGGGAGGTGTGACGCGCCTTCAGAGATATTTCTTTAAAGCAAGCGCGCAGATTAGCAACACAAATATATTCCGTTTGGGGTGTTTATTATAACACACATTTTCCAGCAATTTTATGAGGAATAAATTATAGAGCTTTCCCTCCTCCCCACCTCTCAAAGGACGAAGATTCCTACCAGCGTTATCTTATAAAAAACAACGACTCTCGATAGCTTCTTACTGTTGACCACTTATGTGCCCCCCTTCATAAGCACTAAGGATAAGCCCTGCTCTCAACACATACGTACTGTAATTTTAAATACTGAATACATCACAGCTATGTGCCTTATATCTCTGCCTTAAACGAGAGTATTTTACGATAGAATAGGATAATCGATGTCCAAGAGCTTGGCTAATATCCGGCATAGCCTGATCATTCTCATAGCTAAAATAAAATCACACAATATCAAAAGAAAGCGTTCCAGCAACAATAAACTGAAGCCGACCACAGCCCATACTCCACACCATAATTCGAAATCAATGCCCCCTCTTTGTCATAAACTCAAGATATTTTTCCACACTCAAAGAGAAGCTAAACAGAAAAAACTCTCCAGATTAATTTTAGTCACGACAACGAATATACCGCTCAAAATATCACAAAAAAAAGCCAAGAAAATATCCCTAAACGCCCAAAGGCTGTTTTCAGCAATTCGATTTGTTTTCCCACTGGATTTTCATCACCCAAGATACGAGCCGCCTCTTACTTTTCAAAGCACATAAACAACAGCCGCATATCCTAAACAAAAAACATAGCGCCTCTCAAACGAAGCGAATAGGCTAAAACCCAAGGAAATATGCTCTAAGAACGCCCAAAGGCTGTTTTCAGCAATTCGATTTGTTTTCCCACTGGATTTTCATCTTCTAAAGTACAGGAAGCAGCCGTCTCCCATCCTGCGCGCATATACTTGATGCGTGCTTCCAAACGCAGTGAATGAGCAACAAATTGGCGGAAAATTTCTGGTAGGTCGTTCCAATAAGGGGTTTCAAGTTCTAAGGTTGGTGTTTGAAGGGAGACTTTTACGATTTCTTTTTTTATTTGTTCTGGTGACATTTCCCCTTCACGCTCTGCCCGAAGAAGAAGGAGTTGAGAGGCAATTTGCATAAGTCGTGTACTTAAATACATCGCCTCTTTTGCATAGATTGCAGAAATTTCTGCCGAAAGGGAACGTGCTACTAATTTCCCTTCTGAATCAATATACGCTGCGGTTTTTTCAATCAGCGCCATTGTTTCTTCATAGAGACGATTAAAAGCATTTTCAAAAGCATTATGCTCAATCATGATAATAGGTTCATCATAGGGACATTTATGTACACTCACGCTTTTATACTCCAAGTATCAGCACAAAACCACACCACTCAACGAACAGAGTAATAAAAAGTTTCTTTGTGTTGCTGTATAGAATGCTTTTTTTTAAAATTGACTACCTCTTTTAAATTTTTTGCGCAATGCGCTTTTTATACTAAGGTTAACGCCACCAAACAAACCCCATGGGAGCGTTTTTCTTATAAACGGATCAGTTTCCTTGAAAAGGCCCCCTGCAAAGACCGCCGTTTTTCACAATAATAAGCCACTCCAAATTGCAGCGCAATCCCCGTTATCATTAAGAGGCTATCGGAAAAAAACGTTCCTGTCATCACTGTTTTTACAATTTGTCCAAACATCGCAAAAATGGTTCCCGTTACAAAGACCGGTAAACTATGTTTTCCTAAGATTGCTAAAGGATGCTGCTCTGAAACATAAAACCATTTATTGACACGCGGTAAGCATAGAATGAGAAAGGATAATGCAAGAACATGGAGCAAACGTGGCAAGCTTAAAAAGGTTTTATTAAAGTTGATCAACGCACAAGACCAACCGAGCCCTCCCAAAACGCCCCACCAATTTAAGCGCACCCATAACAGCGCCAACAAGAGATACGCTGCCGCACAAACCAGCCAAAAAGACTGAAAAGCGATTGTTTTACCTTGTTTGAGTGCTAAAGTGCTGGTCAAGCCTATAACAAATAAGAACTGCCAAGAAAGAGGATTCAAAAACCATTTTCCCTCTATAGGATAAGAAGGGGGAGCAATTTTATAAAATCCGCAAGTAAGATAGAGTATAAACGAACCCCAAAGCAGCCACTTTGTCTGTTTACAACTCAAATAAAGGATAAAAGGCGCAAAAAACATCAAAACGATATAAAGCGGCAGAATATTATTATAGCCTAATTGATGCCCCAAGCTTAAAGTGCTTAAAAATGCGATAACAGGCTCTGTAAAAAAGAGCCCCACATTGTTCATTGATAACAGCTTTTCTGTTTGCCATAAGAAAAAAGCCCCTAAAAACAGGCTGAATGTGACAAAAGTGGTCAAAAGATACGCCCCATAGAGCTGAAAAGCTCTCTGCCAATATTTTCGGATAATAAAAGTAAAAGGCTTCTGCTGTAACCGCCCATGAAAACTTAACCCCAGCGAAATTCCTGAAAGCAAAACAAAAATCTCTGCAGAATCGGAAAAACCAAAATTTTTATGGGTTATATGCTCATAGAGAGTCCCGGGAATATGGTTGATGAAAATCGTCAATAAGGCTAAAGAACGAAAAACATCAATGCGTGTATCACGACGAAAAGGCTGCCTATTATGATCAACAACAGCTTGGTATTTCATAAATGGACTCCCACACGTCACAAAGCCCCTAAGTCACATAAAAAAAGTCGTTACGCTCATCACAAATAAGATAGGATGAAACTTTAACTTTTAAGAGTCAAGTTTCTTTTTAAGTGTTATTTTTTTAAGGTAAAAGGATGAAAAACACCCATACATGTATGACGACGAAAAGGTTGTATCGTATGCTTAACAACAGCTTGGTATTTCAAACATCTTGCTATTTCATCAAAGCACTCCCACACCTCTCCCCTTGAAATCATGGGAAAATAGTGGTTACCCTCATCGCAAACAAGCATCAATAGGATGAAGCTTTAATTTTTGAGCATCATTTTTTTCTAAGAAACAGGGATATAGCATGACACAACAAAAAAATAAACCGATTGAATCCCCTCTTTTTCCTCAATTGGTTTTAACCCTCAATGTTCGACGCAACACCCCGCACAGTTTTTTGCGTCCCATTTTGCAAACAAAATCCTTTGCATGCGTCATTCTTTACGATTCTGAAAAGCAAAAAGATGATGGCTCTTTTTTACAGCAACAAGCACAAATTTACGCAGAAGATATTCAAAACAATGGCGCCGCTCTTCTCATCACTGATGACAGCCGCATTGCGGGACGCATAAAGGCTGATGGTTTGCACATAGAAGATGATTTTAACGCTCTTGAAAGCTTTAAAAATCAGCAAAAGGAACAAAAAATCTTAGGCTTTGGCAATCTACGCAATCGTCATAGCGCCATGCTTGCAGCAGAAACAGGTGTTGACTATCTTCTGTTTGGCAAATTAGGAGCTGATAAAAAACCCCATGCGCACCCCCGTAATCTCCAATTGGCAGCGTGGTGGGCAGAGATTATGGAAACCCCTGCCATTATCCAAGTAGGAAGCGATTTCGCAACCTTTGATGAAGCCTTAAAAACTGGATGTGAATTTGTCGCTGTAGAAGAAGTTATTTTGGGGAACGACAATCCTTTAATATTGCTTAAAACAATGCAAGAAAAATGTGAAAACACCCCCTTGTAATGTGGGAGGGGAATTCATAAATTAAGTGTTAATAAAAATCCAAACACCCGCCACTATATTACTTATATAGAATACACAATAACAGATTAAAGGGGAGAAAAATGTGTTTTTCTTTCCGCAATTCTATCAAATGAGATGAAAAAGCTTGCGCTTTTTTTACATAATATATAGAGAAGAATCATCAAAACTTTCTAGTTCAATGTCTTATAAAAAGAAGCCATTATGATTGGGGAAACTCATCATTGTTGATATTGGTTAATGCATACCAACAACGAATGATGGAAATATGCAGGGGACATAAAAAATGAAATACAGAGGAACGTTTGAAGATCTTCAAAACATAGTTTGCAAGTGTGGATATAAAATTAAAGAAATTAAGTCTCTATCACTTAATTCTTCTGGAGGATATCAGATCAAAACCTGCGATGGAGGAATTATTAATTGGTATGAAAGTACAGGAACACTTAGCTTTCAAGGCAAAGAAAACACAAAACAAAAGTTGAGAGAAGATTTAGTTCAATATATAGAAACAAAATCAACGACTCCTTTTCCAAAAATTGCTTCCAATACCTCAAATAAAAAAATTTTTATCGTTCATGGTCATGACCACGTTGCCTTAGAGCAACTTGAACTTATTCTTCGCAGACTTGAGCTCGAACCATACATTTTACAAAATACTGGTGGTAATGGCTTTCCCATCATTGAAACTTTGAAAAAAGAAATTTGTAAAGGTTCTATAGGATTTGGCATTGTACTGCTAACTCCCGATGATATAGGCTATGCTATATCTGACGGTGAAACAAAAGCGCACCCCCGTGCACGACAAAATGTTATTCTCGAGATGGGAATGTTAATCTCCATACTTCCTTTTGATAAAATAGCTATTTTATACAAAGAAGGCGTTGAAATACCTTCAGATGTTAATGGAATTTACTACCTTTCTTTTGAAAAACACGTACAAGAGACATTTCCCAAACTTATTAATCGCTTAAAAGGAGCGGAGGTCCCTTTTAGTCAAGATGCCATTCCTTGTGCATTAAATTCTATGTGAATAACACTTAATCTTTAGTTTTTAAAACGCACGCCCCCATAAAACCATGACACTTCACCGCAGCCCATAAAGCCACCACGTTCTTTAAAGACAAAAAAGCTATTACGCACATATCCTTCTTCAATAGCCAAGCGATGGTGCAAATTTTAATAAAGAAACCGCTTGTAAATTCATTACCGTGGAAAAAATCATTTTAGACCTTTTGATAAGCACGGCTCTGATATCATGATTTTGGTTATCGTTTCAGAGAGATTAAAAGGCGGATAGACTCTCATTAAAAAACTATCTTTTATTGTAAATATCTCAAATTCCTTTATGAATCAAAAGGTCTCTTGGTCGCATATGCAACGATCAAGAGGGCTCTAAAGCCTGAAAACTCAAACATGAATTGACCAACTTTTTGGGTATCGCGGAATTCCGGGATATTTTGCTCTGTCCAGGGGCGATAAGCACTAAAAGCAAAAAGACTGATTAGGTTTCAGTATTTTTAGACTCCCAGAATACTATGCGAAGGCGCGCGCACTTGGCGAGGGAACAATGCAAAAACAAGCTTAATTAACGATATTTTCATTGGCAAAGAAAACACACTATATCATTTACCCGCGCAAATAATCTCCAGTAAGAAAAATAGTTATGCTTTATTACTTGCATCAAAATTACTTGCATCAAAACCACACTGCCTCTCATTAAAAACTATTTTTTATTGCCAACCTCCTGAAATTCCTTTATGAGTTAAAAAGTGTCTTGGTCGCATACGCAACGACCAATAGGGATTAAAAGCCTGAAACCTAAACATGAATTTACCCCGCTTTGCGGGTATCCCGGAATTCCGGGAGATTTTGCTATGTCCAGGTGCTTACCAGCACTAAAAGCAAAATGCTGATTTAGGTTCAGTACTTTTAACTCCCGGAATACTCATGCGAGGGCGCTCGCAACCGGCGGGAGGGTAAAATGCAAACCAACACTCTTAATATTGATCTTTTTGTCGGCAAGAAAATTCGCTTGAGACGACAAATGCTAAAGATGTCTCAAAAAGCCTTAGGGCATGCTTTAAGGATAAGCTTCCAACAAGTTCAAAAATATGAAAACGGCTTAAATCGTGTCAGCGCGGGGCGTTTAATGGAAATTTCCGATATCCTCAATGTTCCAGTTTCCTTTTTTTATGCAGATATCATCACGAAACAACAGCCTCCTTATCATCATGATGAAATCATCTCGAACACAGAAGAATACCAACTGCTCAAAAAATTTAGAGTTTTGACCACGATAAAAAAGAGAGCTATTCTACAGCTCATCTCTGATGAGAATACAAGCTAAAATCATGCGATAGCGCACACTAAGCTCTATTCAAAGTCACCCCTTTTGTGAACGCTTTATATTGCTTGCATCAAAAAACACGCTACCTTTTGCTTTACAAACCCTATACGTTAAGAAACGCTCTTTTTTATTACCATTCCCCTAAAAATTACTTTATGAATTGAGGGATGTTTTGATTTCATACACAACAGTAAGGAGAGCTCTAAAGCTTTAAATCTAAACATGAATTGATCCCGCTTTGCGGGTATCCCGGAATTCCGGGAGCTTTTGCTATGTCCACGTGCTTACCAGCACTAAAAGCAAAATGCTGATTCGAGTTCAGTGTTTTTAACTCCCGGAATACGCATAAGGGGGCGCTCGCAACCGGCGGGGACAATGCAAACCAACAAGCTTAATTAACGGCATTTTCATTGACAAAGAAAACACACTATATCATTTACCCGCGCAAACAATCTCCAATAAGAAAAATAGTTATGCTTTATTACTTGCATCAAAATCACACGGCCTCTCATTAAAAACTATTTTTTATTGCCAACCTCCTGAAACTACTTTATGAATTAAAAGATGTTTTGGTCGCATACGCAACGACCAAAAGGGGCCTTGAAAACCCTAAGTTCTAGCGTAAAGATGAACCCACTTTGTGGGTATCCCGGAATTCCGGGAGTTTTTGCTATGTCCAGGTGTGTTTCCGCACTAAAAGCAAAAAGGCTGACTAGAACTCAGTATTTTCAAGCTCCCGGAATACTTATGCGAGGGCGCTCGCAACCGGCGGGAGAGTAAAATGCAAACCAACAATCTTAATATTGATCTTCTGGTCGGCAAAAGAATTCGCTTGAGACGAAAAAGGCTCAAAATGTCTCAAACAACTTTAGGAAACGCTTTAGGAATAAGCTTCCAACAAGTTCAAAAATATGAAAACGGCTTAAATCGTGTCAGCGCGGGGCGTTTAATGGAAATTTCTGATATCCTCAATGTTCCGGTTTCCTTTTTTTATGCGGATATCGCCACCAAACAACATGCACCCTACCCTCACGACGAAGCCATCTCGAACACTGAAGAATACCTGCTGCTTAAAAGATTTAGAACGCTCACTTCGATAAAACAAAGAGCCATTTTACAATTACTCTCTGAACCCAATGAAAGCTTTTAATATCATGTGAATACAATAGGCTTTATTCATCAGAAGTTATCCATATTTAAGGATATCTCCCTCTTCAATATGGACGCTTTTTCATTGCACCAAACCACACACTCTTTCATAAAATAAAACAATCTTCATTTTTATTGCCAATCCTCTCAAATTACTTTATGAATGAAAGGGTATTTTTGATCGTATACGCAACGATCAACGGGGATTAAAAACCCTAAGGTCCGATACATAAAAATGAACCCACTGATGTGGGGGTCCCGGAATTCCGGGAGATTTTGCTATGTCCAGGTGCTTACCAGCACTAAAAGCAAAATGCTGATTTGGACTCAGTGTTTTTAACTCCCGGAATACTCATGCGAGGGCGCTCGCAACCGGCGGGAGGGTGAAATGCAAACCAACAATCTTAATATTGATCTTCTGGTCGGCAAAAGAATTCGCTTGAGACGAAAAAGGCTCAAAATGTCTCAAACAACTTTAGGAGATGCTTTAGGCGTCAGTTTCCAACAAATTCAAAAATATGAAAACGGCTTAAATCGTGTCAGAGCGGGGCGTTTAATGGAAATTTCTGATATCCTCAATGTTCCGATTTCCTTTTTTTATGCAGATATCATCACGAAACAACAGCCTCCTTATCATCATGATGAAATCATCTCCAGCACAGAAGAATACCAACTGCTCAAAAAATTTAGAGTTTTGACCACGATAAAAAAGAGAGCCATTTTGCAGTTACTCTCTGATGAGAATGCAAGCTAAAATCATGCAATAGAATGCAACACGCTCTCTATAATATGACACGCACTCTAGAGCCCACAGACCTCTCTTTATCAACATTCCATGTTCTTCATAACCAATTCCCCCGCTCTTCATCAACAATTCAGTTACGTATTCGTAAAAGGATAGCCTCATCATAGACGCTTTTTTATTTTAAAGTGATGGATATTTATTAAGAATAGCACTGTTTAAAATAGTCTGTTTCTTATCAACGTTGATGCTATTTTTATAAAGGTGCCTAAACCTCCCTTAACGGAAATAAAAAATAAGAGAGCAATGGGATTCGGCTTGTAATGATGAAAAAAAAATGTGAAAATTCTGTTTGGTAATGAGGAGGAGAAATCGATGATCAAAAGAAGTGTTCAACTGCTTATCCTAGGTATGATGGGACTTGCAAGTTCTGTTGTAAATTCTGCTGGAAACACTGATGAACTCTCAGATTTTGAACACTCTTTTAATACGATTCAAGAATCTTCAAACCCAGAAGAACCTTTTCAGCCCTTAAAAGCTGGAGACTATGACCAAGCTTATGACTATTACATTCAAGGCTATTATTTAAAAGCTTTTCGTGAAGCCCTCCGCCGTGCTGAAAAAAATGATCCTTTTGCGCAAACGCTTCTTGCCCGAATTTATATGGAAGGATGCGCTGTTCCTGTTGACGGGGCGCGAGCTGCTTTATGGTTTGAACGCGCAGCAAAACAAGGGGAACCCCAAGCCCAACTCCGCTATGGACTTATGTTGTTTGATGGTAATTTTGTAAAACAAAATCAAGAACTTGGTGAACAATTTATTCGAAAATCTGTCAACGCAGGTGTCAAAGAAGCCTATTTTTATTATGGACAACTTCTTCTTTATAAAGCTTCACAGGAAAAACAAACTCTCCCCGGCGTTTCTTCTCAAAGCAGTGAAAATGAAGCCATCGAGCAAGCTTTAAAATGGCACTTAAAAGGCACTGCTCTTGGGGATGCAGAAGCTGCTTTTGCAGCGGCAAAAATTCTTTCCTTAGGCACTTTAAATCGACCAAAGGATGAGCGTAATGCCCGCAAACTGCTGGAAGTTGCAGCTCAAAACAACCACTTAAAAGCGCAACTTCATTTAGCACAATGGCTTATACAGGGACGTGGAGGAGAAAAAGATTTTGACCGTGCTTTTCATTTGCTGCTTCACAATGCCACCCACATGGTCCCCCCAGCACAAATTTCCCTTGCAAGACTTTATCGAGACGGCATCGGAACAAAAGGCGATACGATCATGGCAGCAGCATGGTATCTGCTTGCAAAGGAGGCAAAAATGCAAGCCCCAGATCTTGAAATAATGCTCCAAGGTATGGACAACACACAACGAGAAAAGGCGCAAAAAGAAGCCATAAAGCTCCTTCCTGTTTTTTAAAAAGCACTTAACAAGCTTAAATTTTTCTTGGCACAAATTTCTCTCAGAAAGGCTTTATCAAAAGAATAAACAAAATGATGCTTCAAGAAATAGAAGGCAGCAGACACAAAAACAACGCCATATTCTATACCAACAACACCATGCTCTATGCCTGCTAAAGCTGGCAAAAAGCCCCTGATCTTGAAAGAATGCTCCTCCCTTTTTATTTCATGCTCCTGTCCTCTTTACTTCATGCCCCTTCTTTACTTCATAAAAATGCAAACACGCACCATCATAGGCTTTCCTAATCCTCAATATTGTAGAAGCCTTTAATCTTTTAGAAAATTCATGAAATACATTTTTATTTCTTTATCAATTATTTTGCTCCACAAAATATCGGCTTGTAACGTGTAAGAAAATGCTCTTAACTGCTTCACCGTAAGAAGTTTAAAATGGGATAGTCGTACAATATTCAAGCATACAACATTTAAAATAGTAAACTATCATTTAAATCAGTATGTTATACAGCATTTTACGGTATAGACACATACGAATGAGAAAAAGCATGCAAAAAAGCAATAAAACACATTTTTATTTTTATAAAAACGCTTGAGAGAAATGCTATTCTTTGCTTCAAAGAGATAAAGTTGATAGAAATTCCGGGAGATTTTGCTCTGTCCAGGGGCGATAAGCACTAAAAGCAAAAAGCTGATTCGAGGTCAGTATTTTTGACTCCCGGAATACGCATAAAAAGGCGCTCGCAACCGGCAAGGGAACAATGCAAAAGGGGTCTTTATAACGTCATTTTCATTGGCAAGAAAACGCATTGGCAAGAAAAATTCATAAGAATGAAAACATACTGTATCATTTGTTTTTAAAGCAAGCATTATCCAATAAACATAAAAAACGATACTATCCGCGCACCGTAAAATATGATCCTCATGCTACAGAAAAATCATAGGATCAAAATAGTTATACTTCTTTTCAATTGCATGAGAAAAACACCACTTCTCATTAAAAAAGCTGTTTTTTATTGCCAATTTGCTGAAATTCCTTTATGAGTTGAAAGGTGTTTTGGTCGCCTACGCAACGACCAAGAGGGCCTTGAAAACCCGAAACCTACGCGTAAATCTGTCCCACTTTGTGGGTATCCCGGAATTCCGGGAGTTTTTGCTATGTCCAGGTGCTTACCAGCACTAAAAGCAAAAAAGGCTGATTAGGTTTCAGTATTTTCAAGCTCCCGGAATACTCATGCGAGGGCGCTCGCAACCGGCGGGGAGCAATGCAATCTCAAAATCTTAATATTGATCTTTTGGTTGGCAAAAAAATTTGCTTGAGACGGCAAATGCTTAAAATGTCTCAAACAACTTTAGGGCACGCTTTAGGTATAAGCTTTCAACAAATTCAAAAATACGAAAAAGGCTTAAATCGTGTCAGCGCGGGGCGTTTAATGCAAATTTCCGATATCCTTAATGTCCCAGTTTCCTTTTTTATGCGGATATCATGCCAAAACAACATGCCCTCTCCCCTCACGATGAAGTCATCTCCAGCACAGAGGAATATCTGTTGCTCAAAAGATTTAGAACGCTCACTTCGATAAAACAAAGAGCCATTCTACAGCTTATCATGGATGAAAACGCAAGCTAATATCAATAGGGCGCACCATGCGCTATTCTTGACTTGCCTTACACATCTTCAACGGAAAGAAGCCCCTTCACGATCTTGTTGGCAAACAATCCGGATTCTCAGAACGCAACTCATTGCGCTTCCCATTTCATAGGGTTTATTACACACGATTGTCCGAACAAGCTCCCCCTCACATATTCATCACGCATTCTCATAAAAACATCACATATACAAAATTTTATGTCTTACAGCACGACGCCTCAACCGATAGCATTTTACAGCAAACAATGTAAGTATTCATGCATATTTTTAAAAAGTAGCCCTCAAAAAGTAATGTTTGAAAATTTATTTGGTCAACCTAAACCCGCACCTAACGCATCATTTTATAATGGCGATAGAGAACATAATCTTAACATGAAAGCGCAAAACAATATTTTTTTATCACAATCACCAAAAGCAGCCGTTTATTTAAAATAGACACCGCCAAAAGCACATGAAACAGCCTTAAATTAAAACTGGAACCATTATTCATTGATAAATTACCGCTTGATTTGAAGCCGATACGTTGTAGTATAGCTATAAGCGAAGTTGCTCTTATTTCTGGAATAGAAGCTTCGCAGGAGAGCCTATAAGGTATAGAATTACTGACAATAAGATGTAGAATTAAAAGAGGGGAATAACAATGTTAAAATATTTATTGCTGTCACCGGTTGTGGTGATGGCTGGTTGCGCGTCTGTAGGCAGTTATTCATCAAATTATGTTGATCAAAGTCTTACAAAGCGTCAGGCACAATTAGTTGCTAACAAATTTATTAGCGGTAACAAAGGGATTTTACCACCAGCTACAACCACACTTCTTATAAAGAAAAATAATACAGTAGACAGCTTTACGCCTTTATTTATCAATCTGTTGCAACGGAATGGATATAATGTGATCTATACAGATCAACCTCAAAAACAACAAAACATGGGTGTGAATTTGAGTTATAGAATAAGATTAAATAGTAGCACTATAGTATCTCTTTTTCAGTATAATGTGAACGGAGAACCACGTGCTTATATAAATACTCAGCCCAAATGAACCCGCTCTTTGAATATGGGCATTCTCTCTATTTTAAATGTAAAGACTTAAAAGTTTTTGCGAAAGGCAAAGAGATTTGCATCTCAATAAAGAACCTTGTTTTTTAGCGAGAATAGATAAATTTTATCACATCTTGTAACGATACAAGTGCTCCACACCTCAGCAAAATAAGCTATCCGCTTGTAAAATATTATTCTCAAAATATGGAAAGATCAGAGGATCAGAAGAGCGCTGCCTTCTTTTTGATTGCGTAAGAAAAACACAGCGCCTCTCGTTTAAAAAGCTGTTTTTTATTGCCAATCTGCTGAAATTACTTTATGAATAAGAAGGTGTTTTGGTCGCATACGCGGCGACCAATAGGGATCTAAAAACCCGAAACCTAAACATTAATTTGTTCCGCTTTGCGGATATCCCGGAATTCCGGGAGATTTTGCTATGTCCAAGTGCGTCTTACGCACTAAAAGCAAAATGCTGATTTAGGTTCAGTGTTTTTAGACTCCCGGAATACTCATGCGAGGGCGCTCGCAACCGGTGGGGAGCAATGCAATCTCAAAATCTTAATATTGATCTTTTGGTCGGCAAAAAAATTCGCTTGAGACGGCAAATGCTAAAAATGTCTCAAACAACTTTAGGGCATGTTTTAGGTATAAGCTTTCAACAAATTCAAAAATACGAAAAAGGCTTAAATCGTGTCAGCGCGGGGCGTTTAATGCAAATTTCCGATATTTTGAATGTTCCGATTTCCTTTTTTTATGCCGATATCATCACAAAACAACAGCCTCCATACCATCACGATGAAGTCATCTCGAACACAGAGGAATACCTGTTGCTCAAAAGATTTAGAACACTCACCACTGTAAAAAGAAAAGCTTTTTTACAGCTCATCATGGATGAGAATGCAAGCTAACCACGCACTAGCGCACCACATTCTCTATAAAGCGATACGCGCTGTTCAAAGCCATACTCCCTCGATATGAATGCTTTATATTTCTTTCATGAGAAAAACACCACTTCTTATTCAAAAAACTGTTTTTTATTGCCAATCTGCTGAAATTCCTTTATGAGTTGAAAGGTGTTTTGGTCGCATACGCAACGACCAATAGGGATTCAAAAACCCGAAAACTCGTACATTAATTTGTCCCACTTTGTGGGTATCCCGGAATTCCGGGAGTTTTTGCTATGTCCAGGTGCTTACCAGCACTAAAAGCAAAAAAGCTGATTCGAGTTCAGTATTTTTGACTCCCGGAATACTCATGCGAGGGCGCTCGCAACCGGCGGGAGGGTAAAATGCAATCTCAAAATCTTAATATTGATCTTTTTGTTGGCAAGAAAATTCGCTTGAGACGACAAATGCTAAAAATGTCTCAAACAACTTTAGGGCATGCTTTAGGTATAAGCTTTCAACAAATTCAAAAATACGAAAAAGGCTTAAATCGTGTCAGCGCGGGGCGTTTAATGCAAATTTCCGATATTTTGAATGTTCCGATTTCCTTTTTTTATGCCGATATCATCACAAAATAACAGCCTCCATACCATCACGATGAAGTCATCTCAAACACAGAGGAATACCTGTTGCTCAAAAGGTTTAGAACGCTTACCTCGATAAAACAAAGAGCCATTCTACAGCTCATCATGGATGAGAATGCAAGCTAACCTTACGTAATTGTGCACCACATTCTCTATAACGCGATACGCGCTATAAGGTGCTACACGCTCTGTTCTTAACAGACCTCATACACCTTAAGGGACACAAGTCCCTTCCCGACCCAATTTCTCAGCAATCCGGATTCTCAGAACGCAACTCATTGCGCTTCCCATTTCATGGTGTTTATTCAACAAAATTATCCGGACAAGCTCCCCCTTCTCATATTCATCACGCATTCTCATAAAAAACACCTCATGGTTTTACAGAACCTCTATCATTAATCTCAATAATATTTTACGATACAATGAAATAAAATTTCCCAAAAACCCCAAAAAAGTTTCCCAAAAGTCTCAAAAAATTTTGCACAAATTTTTAAAAAGCTTGCGTCTTGGCACTTTTTATGGTCTTGCAAAGAGTTGAGAAGCAAAAATACATCAAGGTCCTTTTGTCCTTAAGCTTTTCTCTTTGCAAAAACCATGCGCAAAGGGAGTTTGAGCGAAAATAATAAAGAGCACACAGGGAACCATGAGAAAGTCGCAAGACGAACAAAGGAATTTGAGCCCCAAAATAACAAAAGCGCTCACTGTTAAAGGCAGCAAAGAAAAGCGCCATAAAGGCAACACGAGAGCTCTTTTTGCAAAAATAGAATTGGATAGAAACGATGAAAATTAATGGCAATGAAATTCGTCCTGGTAATGTGATAGAGCATCAAGGAAGCTTGTGGGTTGCAGTGAAATGTAATGCCGTTAAACCAGGAAAAGGTGGTGCATTTAATCAAGTTGAACTAAAAAATTTACTGGATGGGACAAAACTGAATGAACGCTTTCGTGCCGCAGAGACGGTTGAGCGCGTCCGCCTTGAACAAAAGGATTTCACCTTTCTTTATCAACAAGGAGATGCTTTAGTCTTTATGGATTCAGAGTCGTATGAACAACTTGAACTTCAAAAGGATTTTGTTGGTGAACGTGCTGCTTTCTTGCAAGATGGAATGACTGTCACAGTTGAACTTTATCAAGAAAAGCCTATCGGCATCTCACTTCCTGATCAAGTTGCTGTCACGATTTTGGAAGCTGATCCGGCTCTCAAAGGACAAACGGTCACCGCTTCTTATAAACCTGCCATTCTTGAAAACGGGATTCGTATTCTTGTTCCTCCTTTTATGAATGCCGGTGAGCGTATCATTGTCGACACCAACGAATTGATTTATTTGCGTCGTGCAAATGAAAAAGATAAATAAAGGAATAAAAAATGGCCCATTCTGCAATCATGAATGTCATGGTGCAAGCTGCCATGAAAGCAGGACGCTCGTTGGTGCGTGATTACGGTGAAGTGCAAAATTTGCAAGTGTCCCTAAAAGGGCCAGCCGATTACGTCAGCCAAGCCGATCGCAAAGCGGAAAAAATTATTTTCAACGAATTAAGCAAAGCACGCCCCAAATTTGGTTTTCTGATGGAAGAGTCTGAGGAAATCATTGGAGAAGATTCGCAACATCGTTTTATTGTTGACCCTTTAGATGGCACCACAAATTTTCTCCATGGCATTCCTTTTTTTGCTATTTCCATTGCTTTAGAAAGCCAAGGTAAAATTGTTGCGGGTGTCATTTACAACCCCGTGAATGATGAACTTTTTACCGCAGAACGGGGCAGTGGTGCTTTTTTCAATGACCGGCGCTGTCGCGTTTCTGCGCGGAAAAGATTAGAAGATTGTGTCATTGCCACAGGCATGCCTCATTTTGGACGCCCAGGTCATGGAACCTATCTTATTGAATTGCGCAATGTGATGATGGAAGTTGCTGGACTTCGCCGTTTTGGTGCTGCGGCTCTTGATTTAGCCTATGTTGCTGCTGGAAGAATTGATGGCTATTGGGAAGACAACCTGCAAATTTGGGATATGGCTGCTGGAATATTGATGGTTCGCGAAGCCGGAGGTTTTGTCACCGATAAAGAAGGCGGTGATGATATCTTCCGCAAAAAAAACATCATCGCCGGCAATGAACACATCCGCACCAAGTTAGAAAAAACCCTCAAAAAAGGCATTTAGTCCTCACATTAAGCTCTCAAAAGGACGTCTTTTCAAAAGGCAATACGAGCCCCCTCTGAATACTCTCATCACGCAACCTATCTCATCAAATTACACAATATGATGAAAATGATGAAAAAATTCGGAAAATTGTGATGAGAAAGCCTACAGAACTTCGCTTGTCTTGACACTGCTGCTCTTGATTGAGCTTATCCGCTAGTCGAGCCGAGAACTTTTGGAAAGACAACCCGCAAATTTGCAATAGAACACCCCGCATACAAATAGTTCACAAAACCATCACCAACGATCAAGCCCTTATACCCCCTTAAAGATATAATGACAGCTTAGCCAATATTATTGACGCTGCTGTTCTCCTCAGTTCCCCTGCAAACAAACCAGAAAACAAAAATCACCATCACAACAAAACGCTCTCAAAAACAATAAATACACCTGCTGCAAAAACCTACCCTACCCTTCTTAAGAGGTCACCTTACACTGCCGAAAAAAGATTGCCTCCAAAAGCCTACCTCTGCTCTCCCATAAGAACTGTCACATATACCTCTCATTTTTTTACCCTCATTCCAAATACTGTATCAAATACGCATGAGACTTATGAAAATGCACATTTTTGTTCTCGAGAATTGCTTCCTGTATTTCATTCTCGAATTGTTTTTGATCTTTTTCGATAGCCTCTTCCAATTTCTTTACCCTCTCCTCACCGAAGATAGCTTTTAATTTTGTTTGTCTGGTAAGCTGCTCCCAAAAAATCAATCGGTTATCGCATTTCTCATTTGATGATTTCATCCATTCTTTAATGCCTAATTTATAAGCTTCTTCAAATGTCGGTATCTTTTCATTAAGGACTACTAGGTCTTTTTTCTCTTCTTTATCTCTCTTTCTACAAGCCTTCATTGCCTTTTCAACCGTGGAGTAACGACAATCCTTATCAAAGGCCATATATCCTTCTTTCACCGTATCAATAAGCATCTTATAGTAAATAAAAGTCTCTCTCGCCGCCTTATAATCACTGGAAATATCATACAATAATGATAAAAGTTCTCTTTTACAAACGCATAGTACATCACAGTCACCAGGCATGGTCCCAAATCCTTGCAGTATCTTTTTTAGCGTTTCATATTCTGTATATTTAGGTATATCTTCAAACCAAATTTCCATAGATGCTAAGTCACGATAGAGCCCTGAAGCCTTATCTTGTAGTTGTTGTTCATATTCAGCTTTAAGCATATCATCAACCACATATAAACACCAATGAAGCGACAGCAT
This sequence comes from Bartonella sp. AU15XJBT, assembly GCF_028618615.1. Taxonomy (NCBI): domain Bacteria; kingdom Pseudomonadati; phylum Pseudomonadota; class Alphaproteobacteria; order Hyphomicrobiales; family Bartonellaceae; genus Bartonella; species Bartonella sp. AU15XJBT. The sequence goes on along the minus strand of NZ_JAQITG010000003.1, from coordinate 90,222 downwards.
TGTATGTTTATATCGTTTTTTTTCGTGAGTGGATCTAAAAACTTTTGCAAAATGATCCCATTCTTTCTCATCAATCGCACAACTTTAGGATAAGTTTCCTTAAAAATTGGACGCTTCATTAATTCATTTATTCTTTCGATGTGCTCAGCAGTAAATTCCACTTCCATCGCCTTTTCATAGAGAAAAAACGTATCTGCATATCCTTGAGCACAAATATCTCGTATCATTGGATGCTGCTGTTCTTTAGATTCAGAAATGTGCCCAGGATTTTTTATCTCCAGTATATCCCTTTCCCAATGTCTTACTTCTTCATCCCATTGCTTAATCCATTCTTTCGGTATTCTTCGAGTTTTTTGAAAAAGCCTTTGTTCCCATTGTGTAATAATATTTTCATATATCGCGCACTCTCGATCTTTCAGCTGCAGTAATTTCTCACATTGCTCAAGCTGTTCACTTAATTGCTTTTTTTGATAATTTGCTAACCAAAGACTACAGATTATGCCCCCTGCTATGATTATTCCTACTATAACTATGAAAGTATCGTGATCACCCATCCTCGCTCCTTTTTCTCCTCACCGACATTTCACACAGCTCTCTCACCGACTTCCCGATATTATATCATTATGTGTAAATGTGATTCACGGGCTGCTACATATTCTATTTTAATAAAATTAGCATACAAAATATAGATACTCACATTGATAAATACAAACAATTCGTATTTTAATTATACTGCTCTTGTGCTTTATACGCTTTAAAGAAAAGCCTTTTAAAACCTCACAATACATGATCTATGAAATATGGGAAAAAATACTAAAAATCTTAACACAAAAAACATGGCTGCGTGCTCTCTTAGCTCTGTTTTGTAAAATCGATAAAAAGCATCTCTCAGCCCATTTATCGGCTCTTTTTCCATAAGCCAGCATCATCACACACTTTGCCACCCTCCAATGTTGCTACAGCCCTTAAAACTTGAGAGGATTCATAAGAAGCATTGTTCTTTCTCAAGTGTTTTACGCCATACAGACTTCCCCGCTTGATATATGTAAGAGACATGATTTTGATTGGTTCACCATACATAGGTTTGAAATAAGAAAATCCTATGATTTTAGAAGCTCTCATCCAACGAATAAAACAATGAATTATCATTATAAATCAACGTGAAAGTGCTGTTATAAAGAGAGCTCTCCCCTTTAATTCATAGAGATTAAGTGGGCATCATTTTATATTCTACATAAAGAAAGCGTTTTTTATAAAAAATGCTCCATCTCAAGCAGAGAAAAAAATAGCTAAAATTCAAGAAGGAAACGCCTCAATTTTTGCCCCTCTTTTTTATCTTAACGCTTGCCTCTCATTTTCCCCATGAGCTCTTAATTTGATAATCCTCTGCTTGTAAAGCATGGTATTCACCCCCCATGGGCTACTCTTTCATCAAGAGCCCTTATTCGGGTGAAAATTGCAATTTTGCCAGATAAGCATAAACGCCATTTTTCGCCACAAGTTCGGCATGGGTTCCCTCTTCCACAAGAGCGCCTTTATCCATCACGAGAATACGATCCGCTTTTAAAATTGTTGCCAAACGGTGCGCAATCACCAATGTCGTACGGTTTTGCATCAAGCCTTCTAAAGCATCTTGCACAAGTTTTTCACTGTTTGCATCTAAGGCAGATGTTGCTTCATCCAGCAGCAAGAGCGGTGCATTTCTTAAAATCGCCCGTGCAATACCGATACGCTGCTTTTGCCCCCCAGAAAGCATGGTCCCACGTTCTCCAACTTGTGTATCCAAGCCATCAGGAAAAGTTTCAATAAATTCAAAGGCATTGGCTGCTTTAGCGGCCGCAATAATTTCCTCTTCCATAGCATTTTCAGACCCAAAAACAATATTATCGCGCAATGTACCATCAAAAATAGCAATATCTTGCGGAACATAAGAGATTGCACCACGTAAATCTTGCAGAGAAAGGCGATCAATTTCCAGACCATCTAGCCGAATTTTTCCACTTGTTGGGTCATAAAAACGCAGGATTAAAGAAAAAAGTGTGCTTTTCCCCGCCCCTGAAGCACCGACAAAAGCAACTGTTTCACCGGCTTTGATAGAAAAGGAAAGCGAGCGTAAAATCTTCTCTTGTGGTCGAGAAGGATAGGTAAAATCAACATGATCAAAAACAAGTTCACCTCGAACCGGTTTTGCCAAAGAGACAGGATCTTTTGGCGCTAAAATCATAGGCTGTTCTTGCAACAATTCAGCCAATCGTTCAGCTGCGCCTGCGGCTTGAATGAGTTCTGCCCCCAGTTCTGATAATTGCGCAAAGGTTGAGGCTCCAAAAACGGCATAAAGGACAAATTGCCCTAATGTCCCCCCTGTCATCGTTCCATTCAAAACATCCCGCGATCCAATCCACAAAACAGCAACCACACTGCTAAAAACCAAAAAAATTGCAAAACCAGTAAAAAAGGAACGCAAAATTACAGAAGCCCGTGCTGTCTGAAAAGCGCGTTCTATCAACTGTGAAAAACGTGTCGCAACAAGTTTTTCAGCAGTAAAAGCTTGCACCGTGCGAATAGCACTGACCTGTTCTGTTGCAACAGCATTAGCATCGGCGACACGATCTTGCGCCGCGCGTGTGCGTGTACGAACCTTGCGTCCAAAAGCCACCAATGGAAGTGCAACAAAGGGGATAGCAAGCAGCACCAATGCGGATAATTTGGCATTGGTGATCACCATCATCACAATTGCGCCGATCACCACAATCAGATGACGCAAAGCCGTAGAGGCGGTTGAGCCAACGGCTAATTTTATTTGTGTTGTATCAGTAAGGAGCCTTGAGACAAGTTCACCAGAATGAGATTTATCAAAAAAAGCAGGCGAAAGTTTCATAATATGAACAAACACATCACGGCGTAAATCGGCAACAATCCGTTCTCCTAAAGTGATGACACAATAATAACGGCAAGCCGAAGCAAGTGCCAACAGTAAAGCTAAAGCGAATAAAATAAAGAAATAAAAATTGATATAACCATGGCTTGAAGTGGAAAAACCATGATCAAACATTTTGCCGATGGCAACAGGTAACGCCAGTGTGACAAGGGCCGCAACAGACAAAGCAACAAAGGCAAAGATAAACAACCACCGATAACGCACAAGATAAGGGACGAAAGTTGCAAGCGAAGACAATGAAGATTTTTTTGCTGAAGAATTTGCAGATTTTTCTGAATGATTGAGGAGATTCATAAGGTTTCGCTCACTATATTGAATGATTTATAACACGTGACACAATGATGTATCTTGAACACTTGTTTTTTAATGCGTGCTCAGCTATAGGAATAAATACTTTAATCAATGTATCAAAAAGACAAAGGAAGCGCACTTAAAAAAATAGAGTAAGTGTTCTTTCATTCTATAAACGCAAAAGGTTTGACGCATGAAAGCGAATATTCATCCTAACTATCACAAAATTACCGTTGTTATGACGGATGGAACTCAATATACAACGCGCTCCACTTGGGGAAAAGAGGGGGATACCCTTAATCTAGATATTGATCCAAGAACGCATCCAGCATGGACAGGTGGGTCCCAAACACTTGTAGACCGTGGCGGTCGCCTTTCTAAGTTCAAAAATCGTTTTGGTAATATTGGTATGTAAAAACCTCATCTTCGTGAGGTACAAAGATTTTAAACAAAACGATTGCCTCATTAAGCGATGAGGCTTTTTGTGCTGTAATAGAGTGCACTTTAAAGAGTGATTTAAAAACGCATCCAACAGAAATAGATAGATCTGAAGCACTTATAAAGTGTGATGGTTGCGTTTTTGAATTCAAAGGTCATTTTGAAATGATCAGCATAAGCCCCTTTCTCATGGGGCACAAAAATTTCAAATAAAATGATTGCAGACCATTCATCTTTTTTGAACTGAAAATGCTATGGAAGAAGAAATTCTTGCCGCTGCTAAAGCGGCAAATGCACTTGAATGTATTCAAGCTTTATCCCATGGTTTGGAAACACAAGTAGCAGAACGTGGGACCATGCTTTCTGGGGGAACAAAAGCAGCGCATTGGTATGGCTCGGGTGATTGTAAGAAAGGCACAGAGCTTTCCTCTTATATCGTGATTTCAAAGCCACGTGAAAAAGACAAAACAAGCTGTTTTTGTATCTTAGGGTAAAAACGCTGTTAAGCGTCCCGTAAGGATTGTCTTGATCTTAAGAATAAAAGCTTATTAATTCCTTCATTAAATGCAAATCTGATGTCATGTTTTGGAGAGCGATTATTAAGAATTTCAGAAGCTGTCCGCCTCCCATTTTAATTTGTGTGCAAACAAAGTGCGCTCTATTTATTCAAAGAGAGTAAGTTCATACCCTTCAGGTGCCAAACGTAATAAGAGAGCGTCGTACCCCACATAGCATACAGAGAGCAAACAGAAAAAACCCCTTCACCAATTGCTAAGAGTAATGTGAGCGATATCCCAGCTTCATCGGCTGTTGCTTCGTGGCGTTGTAAGAGGTATCCGAAAAAAAAGAAAAAGCACGCGAGTCCACTCGCACCCGCAATGAAGCTTAGTGCGATATGAACCAGTCCACGCATTTGGAACATGATAAGAAAAATTGTAAAAATAAACAGTCTAAATATCCCAGCTAATATTATACGTATTATATTGAATACTTTACGTATTATAATTGAAGGAATACTCTTTTTTGCATCTGGATTTTTCTCTTGGATATTGTCCTTGTTAGCAGATATGCCGTTCACGACTCCCCCCTCTATTCTTCAGCCGCGCTACTGTAAGTCTTATAAGAATGCGTCATTTTCCATTATAGCATCACAAATACAAGAAAAATTTATTCATTTTAACAAAAAAACATGCATTTTATTGAGATGCCAATCCATTTTTGTTAGCAAAAGCAACTAAATCCGCTCGTTAATAAAAAGACACCCCATTGATAGAGAAAGCTATCCTGATGCAAAAAAGCTTCATAAGCTGTATGTCTAATCCAATCAGAAATCACAGCTCTTCAATCGACCCGCTTACCCAACTTTTGAGATTGCACTCAAATGGATTGTGCTGATGACAAGCAATAATAACATGAAAAAGAAGGAATATCACAATATCAAACTCTTCTTAAGATAGTACCAACTTTATGATTTTCACTTCAAAAAACAAGACTCCACCTCACGAACCATAACACAACGAAGATACTGCGCATTCATAAATTTCCTTTAAAGCACTATCTCCCCTTCCTACAATCACACCTCTCCCGCAATATTATCTCTCGATGGCAACCTATAAAGACTTTTAAAATATCCAAAAAGAAAACGCTCTGAGAAACCTTTCAAGCCTAAAGGGTCCTCGCCATTTTTATCACAATGAGAACATCCCAAATCACCCAGAAACATGCAAAATCTCCCCGCATTGAGGCATAGCTTGTGCTTCAAGCGCTCATTTTCTCCTGCTCTTTTGTCCATTGTCCTAAAGCCGCAAGATGGTTCATCCGCGCACGATGACAAAATGCCTTTTGTGCAACAGCAATATTTTCATCTTTTCCAGCCCATACTTTTAAAGCAGCCGCTTGCAAAGCACGTCGATTAAGAAAAGGTCAATTTCCAAGGCAATGCGCCCAAAGAATTCATGGCTGATAAATGCGCCGTTGCTTCCTGATCTGACTGCCCGTAAGACAAGAAAAGCAATTCCTGGAACAGCAGAAGGGACAGTTTGTTTAAGCATATGGACAGTCTTTTCAGCCACCTCTTCAACACCAGCCTTGCGCGCATCCTTGCCATCAATCACCATATTGGGTTTTAAAATCATCCCCTCTAAAACAACACGGGCTTCAAATAATTCTTTAAAGACAGTCTGTAAAACAGCGCCTGTCACCTCAAAGCAACGTGCAATGGAATGCCCGCACGACGGTCCATCCATTAGCACTATCCATTCAGAAGTCAGCATACCCCAATCCCGAAATTGCAAAAAAATCTGTATTCTTTATCAAGGAGCATGGGCCATGCAAAAACTTGTGCATTTTGATTGCCCTTCCTGCCAAGCAAAGCGTTTGCATCAAGGACAATCACCGGCCCCCTTATGGGAATTCAAGTCTATGGCAATTCAAGCGCTCACCTTTTCTTGGCTCTTTGTCCATTGTCCTAAAGCCGCAAGATGGTTCATCTGCGCACGGTGATGAAATGCTTTTTGTGCAACAGCAATATTTTCATCTTTTCCAGCCCATGCTTTTAAAGCAGCCGCTTGCAAAGCACGTCCATAGGAAAAGGTCAATTTCCAAGGCAATGCGCCCAAAGAATTCATGGCTGATAAATGCGCCGTTGCTTCCTGATCTGACTGCCCACCAGAGAGAAAAGCAATTCCTGGAACAGCAGAAGGGACAGTTTGTTTAAGCACATGGACAGTCTTTTCAGCCACCTCTTCAACACCAGCCTTGCGCGCATCCTTGCCATCAATCACCATATTGGGTTTTAAAATCATCCCCTCTAAAACAACACGGGCTTCAAATAATTCTTTAAAGACAGTTGTCAAAACAGCGCCTGTCACCTCAAAGCAACGTGCAATGGAATGCCCGCACGACGGTCCATCCATTAGCACCTCCGGCTCCACAATCGGCACAATATTGAGTTCCTGACATAAAGCAGCATAACGTGCGAGGGCTTGTGCATTTTGATTAATGGCGCCTCTTGTTGGCAAAGTATCTGCATTAATGGCAATCACCGCCCGCCACTTAGCAAAACGCGCGCCCAAAGCATAATAGTCTTTTAACCGTTCACGAAGACCATCCAATCCTTCGGTAATTGTCTCTTGGGGAAAAGCAGCTAAGGGTTTTGCACCCGTATCAACTTTAATTCCTGGTAATGCGCCTGCATCACGAATAAGATCCGTCAACATTTGCCCTGTTGATGCTTTTTGTCGAATGGTTTCATCAAATAAAATGACTCCAGAGATAGCTTTTTGCATAGCTTCTTTTGCACTAAAAAGCATTTCACGATAAGCACGGCGCCTATCTTCATTGGATTCAACACCAATGCTTGTAAAACGCTTTCCAATGGTCGCCGTACTTTCATCTGCCGCCAAAATACCTTTACCCGCCTGCACGAGAGAAAGTGCAATATCTTCAAGCCGTTCAGTCATAAAAAATTCCTCTTTATTTTCTCTATTTCGTCTTAAAATTTTCCAAAAGTGTGCAATACGCTTAAACTCACCTTATAGGAACGACACACAGCTTTAAAGCTGCTTTTCAAATAATCCCTCTAAGGCTGCATAAGGGGAAGAATTCCAGGCAGAACCTTCCCTTCCATCCATTCCAAAAAAGCCCCTCCAGCAGTTGAGAGATAAGTAAAATCATTGGCAACACCAGCATGATTAAGGGCAAAAACCGTATCGCCTCCTCCCGCAATTGAAACCAATTTGCCCATCAGACTGCGTTCTGCGGCATGGCGTGCAACGGCAATTGTCCCTTTATCAAAAGGAGACATCTCAAAAACACCAAGGGGCCCATTCCACACAAGGGTAGCAGCCTTATCTATCACGCTATTGATATGCGCAATAGAGCGCGTCCCAATATCCAATATCATACCATCTTCAGGAATATCGCCAATATCATAAAGACGATGTGGAGCATCTTTTTCAAAGCGAAATCCAACGACAGCATCCACAGGAAGCAGAAGTGTACAGTGACACTCTTGCGCTTTTTTAATGATTTTTTTGACCGTTTCCATCAATGTGTGTTCACACAGTGACTTTCCCACATGGATACCTTGCGCAGCTAAAAAACTGTTGGCCATCCCCCCTCCAATCACCAAGGTGTCAACTTTTTCCACCAAATGATTAAGAACAAAAAGCTTACTGGAAACTTTTGCCCCTCCCACAATGGCAACGACAGGATGCATTGGATTTCCAAGTCCTTTTTCTAAGGCCTGCAACTCGCCTTGCAGCGATCGCCCCGCATAAGAGGGCAACAAATGCGTTATTCCCTCCACCGAAGCATGGGCACGATGAGAAACCGAAAAAGCATCATTGACATAAAGATCCCCATTATGGGCCAAAGCTTCGGCAAAAGAACAATCATTCTTTTCCTCACCGGCATAAAAACGAACATTTTCGAGTAGTAAAACACCCCCGTTTTGCAATGCCTCCACCGCCACCTGCACCACCGAGCCAATACAGTCCGGAGCAAAAGCAACCAGCTGATTGATAATCTTTTCCAGCACTGGTACAACAGGGCGGAGTGAAAATTCCGGCTCTACCTTTCCTTTGGGGCGACCACAATGAGAAAGCAGAATAAGCTTAGCACCACGCTTTTGCAGCTCAACGAGTGTCTCTTTATGGCGTACAAGACGCGTCTCGTCACAAACTTTTCCCAGTGCCATAGGAACATTAAAATCCACGCGCACAAGAACACGTTTGCCCAAAACATCAACATCATCAAGCGTACGAAACACCATCACTGTTTCCTCTTCACTTTCCATTGTTTCAAATAAAAACGCATCAAACAAACCTGCTTAATTTTCTTTCCTCTAAAATCTCTTCTTTGCTTTTGTATGCCCCTACTTTACTTGTGTATGCCATACCTTTACTTTTTCATAAAAGAAATTCACGACAAATCACTCTTCTCTCACTCTCAGCCTGAAAATCCAAAGCTTCCATCATCAAGTGTACAAAAGCCTCTCATTGTTCTTCATCTTCATATTCCATTGTTGCGAACAAATGCATTGGCTCAATTTTATTTCTACTAAAACGCCCCTTTACTTTTATGCAAAAGAGTTTACGTCTTTTATTTTCTGACGTTTTTTCAAACGTTGTCTCGTTCAGATGTTCCTTATTTCAAAGTTTACTCTTTCAAGCGGCTTTTAAAAGCATATATTGCCTTGCACTTTAAAAAATACCATCAATCTTTCAACAGCATCTTCTCTCTAGCGCATAAAAACAACAACTTCTCTCTATTTTTCTCAAAAGAATGCGCCTTAATTTGTACAAAAACGAGGCTTTTTCCTATAAAAAGAGGACCCGAAGGTCCTTCTTATAGTATTTATATTGTCTTGGCAAAAGCCACCGCCGTATCACTCATACGGTTAGAAAAGCCCCATTCATTATCATACCAAACCAGAACACGACAGAGTTTACCATCAATCACTTTGGTTTGATCATTGTGAAAAATCGCTGAATGCGGATTATGATTAAAATCACAACTCACTAGCTTTTCTTGCGTAGTATCTAAAATGCCCTTGAGTGAACCTCGTGCAGCAGTTGCAATAGCCGTATTAATTTCTTCAATTGTTGTGGAACGCTTAGCAGTAAATGTCAAATCTACCACAGAAACATTAGGGGTTGGAACACGAATCGATACCCCATCAAGCAATCCCTTTAATTCTGGCAAAACCAATCCCACAGCTTTTGCTGCCCCGGTTGAGGTAGGAATCATCGAAAGAGCGGCCGCACGCGCCCGATAAAGATCACGATGCATGGTATCCAACACAGGTTGATCACCGGTATAAGAATGGATTGTTGTCATAAATCCATTTTCAATGCCCACCGTGTTGTGCAAAACTTGTGCAACAGGCGCCAAACAATTGGTTGTACAAGAAGCATTTGAAACAACGCGATGTTCTCCGCTTAAAGACTGATGATTAACCCCATAGACAACCGTCAGATCTGCGCCTTCTGAAGGTGCGGAAACCAGAACACGCCTTGCCCCTGCATCCAAATGAGCCTTTGCTTTATCCCGCGCCGTAAAAATGCCCGTACACTCCAACGCGATATCGATATCCAGATCTTTCCAAGGCAATTGTGCAGGATCACGCTCTGCGCATACCTTTATTAAACCACCCCCCACATCAATGGCGTCCCCCACCACTTTAACGTCTCCAGGAAAACGCCCATGAACTGAATCATAGCGCAACAAATGGGCATTTGTTTCCACCGATCCCAAATCATTAATTGCGACGACTTCAATATCTTTTCGTCCACTTTCTACCAGCGCCCGTAAAATATTGCGTCCAATACGACCAAACCCATTAATTGCAACACGAACTGTCATTTCACATGTTTCCTCATTTAATTTTTTAAAGCACAACATTTAAAACACAACAAATGGGCATTTTCCAATCCCAAACCATGAATTCCCAAGACGTTAAGACCTTGATCAATCAAACACTTATCCACAATAATACACAACACTATCCACAACAGTGCACAAAATATGATGCCCTATAAGCACCTCCACTGATGACAACGCAAGCTGTCATTTTGTTTTTTCTTCTTTGATCTTTTCCAGCTCTCCTTCAGCGGTAGCAACGACATTTTCCCAAGTAATACCAAAATGTTCATAAAGGGCATCAATTGTCCCACTTGCCCCAAAGCCCTCCATACCAATAAACACACCATCACAGCCAATAAAACGGTCCCATCCTTGGGCAATGGCCGCTTCAATGGCGATTTTAATCGGAGCATCTCCAATAAGAGCCCGTTGATAGGAACAAGACTGTTGAGAAAAGAGCTCAAAACAAGGCACAGAAACCACACGTGTTGGGATGCCTTTTTCTTCTAAGACTTCATGTGCTTTGACCGCAATTTGCAATTCCGAACCGGAAGCAAACAGTGTCACTTGCGCCTCATCACTGGCCGTTAACAATTCATAAGCCCCAAGCATACAGAGATTTTCTTCTTCATATTCTTGACGCAGCAGTGGCAAATTTTGTCGGCTCAAAGCCAAGGTGGAAGGCGTCCCGCGTGCTTTCAAAGCCAATTGCCAACACTCGACTGTCTCCATAGCATCAGCAGGGCGGAACACAAGATGATTAGGCATAGCGCGTAAGCAAGCTAAATGTTCTACGGGTTGATGGGTCGGACCATCTTCTCCAAGCCCGATAGAATCATGGGTCATGACATAAATCACCCGCAATCCCATAAGAGAAGACAAACGCATCGCAGGACGCATATAGTCAGAAAAGCATAAAAACGTTCCCCCATAAGGAATAAAGCCCCCATGAAGAGCAAGCCCATTCATTATAGCACCCATGGCATGTTCACGAATGCCATAATGGACATAGCGTCCTGAAAAATCATTCGCAGAGATACTTTTCATCTGACTGCTTTTTGTATTATTAGAACCCGTTAAATCAGCAGACCCACCAATAGTCTCACCAACAACTTCATTGATCACTTCAAGAGCCATTTCCGAAGCTTTACGCGTAGCAACAACAGGAGACTCTTCAACAAGTTTCTGTTTATAAGCATCGACAGCTCCATCAAATCCACCCACGAGATCACCACGCATCAATCGTTCAAATTCCACCCGTTCTGAGACAGGAAGATTGCTCAATTTTTCTTCCCACTTTTGTCGCCTTTTAGCAGCATTAAGGCCTGCTAAGCGCCAATTATCGAGAATATCGGCTGGAATAACGAAAGGCTCCGCCTCCCACCCCAAGGCGATACGGGTCTCAGCAATTTCTCGCACACCTAAAGGTGATCCATGAACTTTATTGGTTCCAGCTTTACTAGGTGCTCCAAAACCTATCATTGTTTTACAAGCGATTAAAGTTGGTTTATCAGAATTTTTCGCCTCCTCAATGGCATGTGCAATTGCTGTTTGGCTATGTCCATCGACTTTGAGTGTATTCCAACCAGATGCCTTAAAACGCGCACTCTGATCTGTGCTATCGGCAAGAGAAATTTCTCCATCGATAGAGATATTATTATCATCCCACAACACGATAAGCTTGTGGAGTTTTAAATGCCCTGCCAAGGAAATTGCTTCTTGCGAAATCCCTTCCATCAGGCATCCATCCCCTACCAACGCGTAAGTATAATGGTTGACAAGATCACCAAAACGGGCATTTTGCAGACGTTCTGCAAGAGCCATCCCCACAGCATTAGCCAACCCTTGTCCGAGAGGTCCCGTCGTTGTTTCAATTCCTGCCGCATGCCCATATTCTGGATGCCCCGCAAGCTTTGCCCCTAATTGGCGAAAATTTTTAAGATCCTCAATACCGATATCTTCATAACCAGAAAGATACAGCAGAGCATAAAGCAACATAGATCCATGTCCTGCTGATAAGACGAAACGATCACGGTTAGGCCAACGAGGATTTTTAGGATCATGAGCAAGGAATTGTGTATAAAGAACCGTAGCAATATCGGCTGCTCCCATTGGCAAACCGGGATGACCAGAATTCGCTTTTTCAATCGCATCAATAGCAAGAAAACGGATAGCATTGGCCATCTGATTCTGTTGGAGGGTATTTGTCATGAATAATCGACCATTTCGTTAAATACGTTATTTTGTTGCTTTTTCCGTATTCTCTTAAAATTCCTTAAGAAAACTATTTTTTAACCATCAGCGTGAGACTTTTTGTCACCACTTCAATAACATTAATAATACATTCCCCTCACGCATCCTGTATATCCATGTCATTTATGCCAACACGCGCAAAAAATCCAGCTTTTAATTTATATCTCACCCCTGCTTTGCTTGCTAAAATATCCTACATACTTAAAAATAAAACACACACAATATAAGAATGTAAGTGATTCGTTTTTGCATAACGCATTGATAAAGGATACAATTACCCAAAGGACAAAAGCATGAACCAAGAGACTACGGTTCTACAAGATGCTCTAGAACACCTAGAAAAAGCACTTAGGACCTTAGAGATCACTATAATAAACCGCAACGCCGTTATTGATAAAAATAACGAATGGGAAGAAGAAATTCAACGAATGAATGCTGACCGCAGCCATCTTGCCCAAGCGCTTGACAAAGCTGAAGCCCAAATTGAACGCTTAGAATCTGTTAACAAAGAAGTTTCCAAACGTCTTATTAAAGCAATGGAAACGATTCGTGTCGTCATTGATAGATAAAGGTTTGAATGTATGGAAACAGTTTCCGTTACCATTGATGGTAAAAATTATCGCATGGCTTGTAATAAAGGACAAGAGCGTCATCTTATTGCGCTTGCCGCTCAATTGGATCAATATATCACCCATTTAAAGAAAAATTTTGGTGAAATTGGTGATCATCGTTTATCGGTAATGGCGGGCATCATGATTATTGATGAAATGGAAGAAATAAAACGAGAAAATAAAAAGTTACAAGAAGACTACGATGCTCTTTTAAGACTTCACCATGAAAAGGAGCACACCATGGGAAAAATCATGCGTGATACCACACAACGCATTGAAAAGCTCACCAATCAATTACTCAAAGATGATCAAAACAGCACGAACATTCAAGAACAAGAACAGGAAGACTTCTAAACACACATCAGCTCCATGAATAAACTTGCGATTTGACTTGCCTTCTACGCCTCATAGGATAAAAATTCTTAAATCACCCCCATAAACAGTCTGATTTCTTATCGAACGAGGATTCCAATGACTGATCACGCATAGCACGCATGAAATTGACTTAAAGCCCGATCAAAAAGCCCATCCTTGAATATTTTGCTGACACACAAACACGTCATATATCAAAGAGGTCGCCTTATATCATCATGCTTCCAATAAGGGATCTCGCACAACAAACGACCAAAACCAACATCCATCATTCTCAAAAAAAATCACAGTGATGATCAATCCAACAAAGCATAAAGCAAACGGCTTTTACATAAAAACGACGCACGAAAAGCATATTTTTAAAAACACATTCACCCATCACTTTATTCTCATGCCTGACCTTCATGACTTTTTGAGACACATAATTTGATTCAATTCTATTTGCAAAAATTTCACCCACGCATAAAAGCTTAAAAGTGAGAAAAATTTTAAAGCTCTCATTCAAACAGCAAAAGAATGAATTGTCATGATCAATGAATATCCCGCTCGGAAGCGGGCCCAATAAAGTAATCCCATGCCTCAATGAGATTAAAGAATTTCTCGCATTAAATGCCCCATAAGCACAACATCTTCAAAACGAAAGACAAATTCAATAGATAAAACGACAACATCACCGCATCCCGCGCCAGAATCTTATGCTCAAACACCGTGCTGTTTCCACAAGGGAAGATCAAAGCAATGAATGAAGTCTATTGGGACGCTCACGAGAGGCGCGCACACCCGTTGTTCCTAAAACCTGTTTAAAAGACACATGAAAAAACACTAGGCGTAAACGGATCAAATCCCTTTCGTTCCATCTTGAGAGACAGAGGCAATACGCAAAAGGTTTGTTGCACCAGGCGTTCCAAGGGGAACACCGGCTGTCACAAGGAAGCGATCTCCTCCTTGGCAAAAACCTTCCTGAAAGGCAATGGTAGCTGCACGATCAACCATATCCTCTAAATTCTTTGCATCCGCAGTAACCACACAATGAAGCCCCCAAACGAGTGCCAAACGCCGTGCTGTTTCCACAATGGGAGATAAAGCAATAATCGGTCTATTGGGACGCTCACGAGAGGCGCGCACACCCGTTGTTCCTGAAGCCGTATAGGCAACGATAGCGGCAAGTGAAAGTGTTTCAGCAATCTGACGTGCTGCAAGAGAAATCGCATCCGTTCCTGTTGATTCTGGTGCTGGATGTTGTGCGCCAACTTGAGCAGCATAAGTATGATCTTGTTCAATTTGCCGTGCGATTTTGTCCATCATAAGAACCGCTTCTTCCGGATAACGACCAGAAGCCGATTCAGCCGACAACATCACCGCATCTGTTCCAGCATAAACCGCTGTAGCAACATCGGATACTTCTGCACGCGTTGGCACAGGAGATGTGATCATTGATTCGAGCATTTGTGTCGCCACCACAACAGGTTTTCCAGCTAAACGACAAGCTTTTATCAGCTCTATCTGAAGTGCTGGAACCCTTTCCAAAGGCATTTCCACACCGAGATCTCCGCGTGCAATCATAATACCATCACAGACTTCAATAATCTTTTCTATATGTTCCAAGGCTTGAGGCTTTTCGATTTTAGCCATCAAAGACACCTTGTTTTTCGTTAGCCTGCGCACCGCTATAATATCTTCTGGACGCTGGATAAAAGAAAGGGCAACCCAATCAACAGGCAGCTGTAACAGAGCCTGAAGATCAGCCTTATCTTTTGAGGTCATCGAATCAAAAGGCAAAATTGTATCCGGAAAACTCACACCTTTTCGATCAGAAATACGGGTTCCAGAAACCACACGACACTGAACAAAATGATCATCACACACTTCAGCACGCAGTTCCACCCTTCCATCATCAATTAACAAGCGATCCCCTGGTTTAAGTGCCGAAAAGACTTCCTCATGAGGGAAAAAAACACGCTGCGCATCACCAGCGACATCGCGATTATCTAACGTAAAACTTTGCCCAACACGCAAATCCTCTTGACCTTTTGCAAAACGACCAACACGCAGTTTCGGTCCCTGAAGATCCACCAAAATACCGATGGGCCGTTGAACAACTTTTTCAACCTCCCGTATAGACTTGACCAAATCCTCCATTGTGTCACGATCCGTATGACTCATATTAAGTCGAAAAACATCTGCTCCTGCCCTAAAAAGCTTCTCAATCATTAAACGAGAAAAAGAAGAAGGACCAAGAGTCGCAATAATTTTTACTTTACGGGCACGTTTCACGGTGGAGGATTTCCTGAAAAAGAAGGAACAACTGAATTGTTGAACAAGGAATCATCTGTCAACTGTACCATCCAACTGGTTTGATTACCGGTATCGATTTCCTTAAACTCAGCCTTTTGATATCCTCGAGGAAAACAATCATGAACCCCTTGAATGGTAAATTGGCTATCTTGCACACACATGGTTACGGAGCCAGCCCAGCTTCCTTTTTTTTGTGCTCCTTCCGCATAAAAATAATAAAACCGTGAGACAAGAGGTCCTTCGATTAAGGTTTTACATTCTGTCACGGGAACCACCCACCAGCCTTCGCTCACCCACCCTGAAAACGTACGATATCCAAGAGCAACCCCTACAGACTGTTGGGTTGTATTACACACCCTAAAATCAGCTTTTGCACAAACAACAAGGGGAAACAAGAGCAAAATGCTCAAGAAAAAAACCTTTAATTTTGTCTCAAACACCCAATATTGTCTTTTTAAAATCACAAAACTTCCTCTATAATGCCAATTCTCAAAACAAATCATACATCTTTTTTCAAAAGCCTTTCAAAGTCTAAAATATATATTTTTCTTTTTATAGCCCTTTTATCAATGCATATATTTTAAAAATTTTATCTTAAAAATTTTACAAAATATTTAAAGTCAATTTGTAAAAAAATTGTGGTGCTTGATTGATTTTTTGTTTTTCAAGCTTTTCCAATATGAATTTGTCGTCGAAAAAACAACTTAAAACATATAACCTGGAGAAAAATACAATGAATGATACAGTAACCGACCAAACACACGCTATATCCGTCAACCAATTACGCTCCTTTATCGAACGGATTGAACGACTAGAAGAAGAAAAAAAAACCATTTCTGATGATATTAAAGACGTATACACGGAACTTAAAGGCTCTGGTTTTGATAGTAAAGCTGTTCGAAGCATTATACGGTTGCGTAAAAAAGAAGAGCATGAACGAATGGAAGAAGAAGCCATTATTGAGCTTTATAAAAATGCGCTTGGGATGAGTTAACACCAATAGAAATTTTCTTAAGAAAATGAAAAATGGAAAAAAATGCGTGAATGCACAAAAATTCTGCTAACCGTGAGCAGTTTGTGCAAAATAACGAACAATTCATGTAACTTGTGACGAGACATCTGGTCACAGGATGCGTAAAATTGCAACAGCCCTCACATTTTAAAGGATTCATGAAAAGCGCATTTTTATTCTTATTCTCCAATCATTTTTATCCATACGGGCATTTTTATCCATACGGGTCCTCCCTTGTAAGCCAACCCCACTTGTGCGTACAAGCAAAAGCGTTTTGAGTACTTTAAACTAAAAACATATTTAAAATGAGAAAATCTCACGATACTCTGAAAAGACACCCAACATGAAAAATATAAATTATCTTTATAAATCAATATGATCAATAATTTAAGTATAGATAACTGGAAATGACATGATATCTTGTCGCCTCCAGAATTATTTTTATAGCGCAACCCGTTATTAAGACATCCAGTGAAACAGAAACATGAAAGTACCAGATCGCTTTGAAATATAATAGATTTTACACAAATCACATGGCAAGAGAGCTGCTGCAGATTAAACCGTAAATTCCCTTTAAAATAAGATAACCAGCTTCTTATGAAACGATTGCATCATTGCAACCAAATTAAAAACATTAAAAAAAATGCTGATGCTAAAAAGAGCAGAAGTGTTACACTTTTACGCAAAGACAATGCCCCCTTAAGATTTCTCCCCCTCTTAATATCTAAAATATTGTAAGAAATATCATCGCTTTTTCGCGCTCTTCACACTGAGCGTTTTGGCACACTTCTTGATAAAAAGAGAATCATCGCTGCATAACGTGTTATCAAATCTTCAAGCCATGCCATCAACAAATCGCAACGATAGGACAAAAGGAAACAATACGAGGAAAATTGTCTTAGGAAGCAGTTTGATGCACTGGACAATTTTCATAAAGAAATGGCTTCTTTGCAAAAAACAAAAAGCCATTTGAAAAATTGTATGAAAAAAGGCAGTTTCGGTGTACAGAGCGCTATTATTACAGAGTGCTATTGTATTGCAGGTGTTTATTTTAACAAGGCATCTCTTAACGTCCCTCGCCCCCATTCCGCGGTGGTCTCCATCAATGATATTAATTCCCCGTAAATAATATTAATGGTGTGAAGGATATAATGGTAAATCCCCTATGAAGGGTATAAAATCCCTTAAGCAGCCCCATCTTGACGCTTCATAAAAGAGCAAATCGGGCACCATTACACACATCCCTAAAATGTTGCGACAGCCCTTGCTATTTGAACTTCATAAGAAGCATTCCTTTACACCCCCCCCAATCCACCAACCCCTTTGTGACAGAAAAGAAAATATTCCGCATTGATTTTAAAGTGAGAGATGCTCTGATGAGAAAAGTTTACTGTATTCGATGTTATGATTTAAGTTGAAAATGATGATTTGGAACGATAAATCAACGTGTTATTGTAACGTTTCTAGGAGGAGAAAACGATGGCAATTAAAACAAAACGAACAATTTCCACATTAATCGGTGTAAAAGATGCCGCTGAACTGTCTGCTTATTACCTGCGTAATGCGAATCATCTTTATCCTTGGGAACCATTAAGATCTGATGATGACCACAGCCTAACAGCTTGGGAAGCACGAGCCAATGCTTATTCTTGTGAAAGCGCAAAAGGACAAGCCTACCGATACGCCGTACGATTAAAAAATGAAAACACAATCATTGGTGTTGTAAACTTTACAAATGTAATTCGTGGTGTTTTCCAAGCCTGTCATCTTGGTTTTTCTCTTGATGAAAAACAGTAAGGCAAAGGACTCATGTTTGAGAGTTTATCGGCTCTGATACACCATATCTTTGACGTTTATCACCTACATAGAGTGATGGCAAATTATAGACCTGAGAACATAAAAAGCGAACTCTTATTAAAACGCCTTCATTTTGAAAAAGAAGGCTATGCCAAAGACTATCTCATGATTTCTGGCAAATGGCGAGATCACATTCTCACCTCCCGAATGAATGGTTTATCCTAAACAAACGATAAAACACTATCGTAAAACGCTATAGAGTGTTTTCACAAAATATTTAAATATACCAACTGGTTCCCCTCCCTCAAGGATACTCTTCTCCTCGCGCTATTTTGCCAATAATGGTTTATCCAGTTTTTCTTAAAATCTCTTGCCCCTCCTAACCATTTCATGGAATTCACATGACAACATTTCAAAGGACTCTGTTTTACGCAACGCAAAAGATCATGGATAAATCCATGCCTCCCCTCAATGATGGCATTTTATAGAGACAATAAGGATAAACAGCAATGAAGCAGAACAACACGAAAACCTTGCGAAAAGGTGCAATCTTCGCACTCCCTGTTTTTACATTCCATTTCTTCACGTAAGAATTCTCGCCATTCTTTTTGTGTACAAGTGTTTTTATTTTTTTCCAACGCTGTTGATGAACACTCAAAACGCTCTTTATCACTGTGATAAAGGACTGGATCAGAGAGCTCTTGTTCAATTTTTTTTATTTCATTTTGCAAAACAGTGATTTCTTCAGACAATTTTTCCAATGCCTACATCTGCTTATAGAACAATTTTCCCCGTGTTCCTTTCTCCCGCCCCCGTAAAACGACCCTCTGTTGATAAATCATTCACTCATTATAATATATTTATTCATAGTGATAATTTACCGTTATCCTTCTTAAATAAGAACTTCGACAATCGTAGGATTTCCTCATTTCAAATCTTCTTATTTTAAATCATAAAATTACATCTCTTGCACATCACAAGCTAGGTTGGCTTACAAGCGAGAAACGACGTAGAGATAAAAACTAAGAAAGACTAAAATACCTCCTATGAATCCAATCTTCTTAAACGCAAGAATTATCGCACATTAGAAGCTAAATAAAGTGCGTGATGGTGCCAGCATCCTTGCATACAGAACATTTTGACAAAACGACCGCACCAATAATTTTTTTTATCAAGAATTGTGCAAAAAAACCAAACATAAACAGTAAAGTTCGCTTCAAAAACCCCAAGAACCAGCGCCATAACTTTTAGTTGCAGTCAAAAGTGTGTCGCCAAAATCTGTTCTTTATAAATTTAATAACACTATAAATTTATGATACTGGCGTCGTCCTTCAATACACTTAAACACTCGACCTAAAGTGATGAGATAATACGAATCTCTTAAAATGCTTAGATGAATATTAAGACATTAACATGAACGCGCTTCTATTTCTTCGCGTAAAATTTCAAGTTCTAGCCATTCTTCTTGCTTTTGTGTGCAAGTATTTTTCTTTTTTTCCAACGTTGTTGATAAACGCTCAAAACGCTCTTTATCACGGCGATAAAGGGTTGGATCAGAGAGCTCTTGTTCAATTTTTTTTATTTCATTTTGCAAAACAGCGATTTCTTCAGGCAATTTTTGCAATGCATAAACCTGCTTATAGGACAATTTGCCTCGTGTTCTTTTTTCTCCCGCACTATCCAAACTGAGATCTGTTGATGGGACACGTTTTCCGTCCTCCCTTGCACGAGATTTTGAAGATGCTTTACGGTGCGATAATTCTATTTCTTTGCGTTGTAAACGGAGAGCCTGCTTATTTTGCGCCACCATATCACTATAGCCGCCTGCATACAAAACCCAATGACCATCGCCCTCCGGTGCCAACATATGCGTTACAGTACGATCTAAAAAGTCTCTGTCATGGCTTACCAACAACACTGTTCCCGCAAAATCAGCAATAAATTCTTGCAACAAATCCAAAGTTTCCATATCCAAATCATTGGTCGGTTCATCAAGAATTAAAAAGTTTGCAGGACGCGAAAGAAGACGCGCAAGCATGAGACGCGCTCTTTCTCCCCCTGAAAATTCTTTAAGGGGGGTGCGCGCTTGTTCCGGCAAAAATAAAAAGTCTTTCATATAAGAAACCACATGCCGTTCCTGCCCATTGATCACAAGAGTATCACCCCGCCCCCCTGTGAGATAATGCGCCAAAGTTTCTTCTTCATTGATAATGCGTTGCTGATCAAGCAATGCCATGGAGAGGTTATAGCCATGCCTCACCGTTCCACTATCCACAGCTTCTTGCCCAATCAATACGGAAAGGAGCGTTGTCTTTCCGATACCATTAGGCCCTACCAAACCGATTCGATCACCCCGCTGAATGCGTAAAGAGAAATCTTTCACAATAACGCGCTCACCATAAGATTTTGAAATTTTCTTTGCTTCGAGCACCAATTGACCAGAGTCATGACTTTTAACCGCGCTCAACAGTGCACTTCCCGGCTGCCCTTTATAAGTTTGATGACGCTGTCTTAAGTTTTTTAATTCGCTCAAGCGCCGTACATTACGTTTACGCCGTGCGCTCACACCATAACGCAACCATTGCTCTTCACGGGCAATTTGGCGCCCCAATTTATGCTGCTCGATGGCTTCTTCTTCCAGTGCTTTATCACGCCAACTCTCAAATTCTGAAAAACGCTTTTCCAGTCTTTTGGTTGTGCCACGATCAAGCCATACCGTTGAACGTGTAACATTTTCTAAAAATCGCCGATCATGGGAAATCACCACAATCGCTGAAGGCAAAGAAGACAAAACTCCTTCCAACCATTCAATGGTTGGTAAATCAAGATGATTGGTTGGTTCATCTAAGAACAAAATATCAGGCTTGGCTGCAATAGCCCGTAATAATGAAACACGCCTCTTTTCACCCCCCGAAAGCGTTTCTAATTTTTCCGACCCCGAAAACCCTAAATTTGTGCGAAGTGTATTGATCCACTGGACATCAGATGTCTCATTCAACCCCGCTTCCATATAAGCGTTAATATTTTCAAAACCTGAACAATCCGGATTTTGAGCGACATAACGAAGTGTTACCCGAGGGTGGCGAAAAATTTCGCCACCATGAGGCTCTAATATTCCTGCGGCAATTTTTAACAGAGTCGATTTTCCACAACCATTACGGCCCACCAAGGCGATACGTGCTCTCTGCTCAACCGATAAACATGCCTGGTTGAGCAAAGGCGTTGTCCCCACGTTTAAGAAAATGCGGACAAGCCGCAGCAATGGCACCGCCATTAACGAACGCGGCGCGGACAAGGTGCTTTATACATCACCCCTCTTGCATCACGGTAAGTACATAATTGTTGTACTGGGACTCTTTGCGCACAAGGTGCTTGGTAAACATGTCCTCTACGACCACGATACGTGCACAATTGTGATGCCTGTTTTTGTTGTCTTTTTTGATTTGCAGCCGCCCCTGTTACTGTTCCAGCCAAAGCACCAAATGCTGCACCAGTAAGCGCTGCTCCAGCAGTACTTCCACCAATAGCAGTCCCAGCCAACGCACCGATTGCTGCTCCCCCAACACCGTAACGTGCAACGCGTTCATCATTTGTCGTACAAGCCACCGAACTGAAACCAATCGCTGAAACGACGGCCACTTTTAAAATTGATTTTAACATATCAAAACCTTTCCTTCTCAAGATAAATACATAATATATCGTTTATGTCGGCACTTAATCACTAAGCCCCCCCCTGCCTTATTCAAAATATATCGGAAGAGCTTTACGGAATAGGCACAGACGCTAACAATATAGCTTTTCCAGAACCTAAATGGCAAGAAAAGGTTCCACAAATACGGTTAGAAAGTGTTAAAGAAGAGCCAAATGACACATTTTTATCACAAATTGGCCATTTTACTCCTTCAAGTGTTAAGCCTTGTAAGTCAGAAAAACCAATAAGACTAAACAAACACCCCTTAGGCAAATCATATGACACAAGTTTTGGCAAAACCGGCCACCCTTCTTCCAAACCGCTTGTCAACAACACTGAAATGCCTTTCTCAGCCATCATCAACGCTTGCGTCATATGAGAAAGGCTATGATCACTTCGCTCCCCTCCCAAAGCTCCACATAAAATAAGCTTTTTAGCACCATTTTGTAGCGCTCTTTCACAAGCCAAAGCACTATCTGTCATATCTTTATCAGAGGGAAAAACATCACGCGGAATATGGTTATATTTGTCTATCAAAGTCTGATCAGACGAATCAAAATCTCCCAGCCACAACTCAGGCTTCACATTAAGCGCGGCAGCATGACGCATACCACCATCCGCAGCAATCACTCGACTGTTTTGAATTTGATTAAGCAAACGATCAGTGATAAAAAGAGCGCCATTTAACAATATCGTAAATGTTGTCATACATATTTTGCCTTTCACAATTTTTTTTCTAGCATCCTTTTATCAATGAGAGCTATTTTTTATAAACGATAACCGTGATATAGCCAAACGAATCCTTATCTTTAAAGCTTCTCTAAAAAAACACACACGATACAAAGATACTCATGAAATTTGCCAAATTACACCACAGAACGAACCTACACCGCTATCTAACACACACCGCCTTTCAACGAAATTTTCTTTTTCGCTCTCCCCTGTATAAAGCAACTTTCATCAGTTTTATGCTTCTCCTTTCTGCTTGTCACACGCCCCTTTCCCAAAATGATAAGCCCTCTTCCAGTTCTTCTGAAACAATCAAACGTACCAACAATCACAATATCTATGTCACATTAAGTGCTCTGCAACACCCCCGTATTTTGCAAATGTATGGTGGCGTCTATCATAATGCGAAACTTGAACGCTTTTTAGCAAAAATTATCCGTAAACTAACAATTGCATCCCACCATTCTCATCAAAGCTATTCTGTAACAATTTTAAACTCAGAAAGTGTCAATGCATTTGCACTCCCCAATGGTTCGATCTACATCACCCGTGGTATGCTGTCCCTCGCCAATGATTCTTCAGAAGTTGCAGCAATTTTAGCCCATGAGATGGCACATATCAGAGCCAATCATGGTATTTTACGCCTGCAAAAAAAAGCCCAATTGAAGATGGCAAATCATACATCTCCACGTCTTCTTTCTTCTATGGGCAAAAAACTCCCCAATTCCATACACAACAAGCAACAACTCGCGCAATTTTCCCGCAATCAAGAGCTAGAAGCTGATTCCCTTGCCCTTGAAATGCTCCAACAAGCAGGATATGATCCATTTGCTTCACCGCGCTTTCTTCAAACAATGGAAGCCTATAGTGCTTTTCAGAATATTTCTGGCACCCAAAATGCTCCCTTAGACTTTCTAACCTCTCACCCAACCACCCCTCAACGTATTCGGCTTGCAATAGAAAAAGCACGTAAAATCAGTAAACAAAATAGTGGAAATACTGATCGTGATTCTTTTCTCACAAGCATTGATGGCATGACTTTTGGAGGAAGCTTTGATACAGGGTTTGTACGAGGCAACCAATTTATTCACCCACAATGGCGCATTGCTTTTTCTGTTCCCAACAATTTTACAATAGAACATTCAGCACAAACAGTTTGGGCCAGCGGACCAAATAAAATTGCGATTCGTTTTGATGCTGTTCCCTGCCTCACCGGAATGTCTGCAAGTGATTATTTGCAAAGCGGTTGGATTATCGGTCTAGACCCATCATCGATCCGCCTCCTCACAATTCAAGGGCGCCCCAATCAAGAATTTACGCGTCCAGGATTCACTCATCAAGGATACCTAGGCCAAAGTTTACTTGGAGCGCAAGCTCGTGCAACCCATGAACAATGGCAATTTGATGTTGTTGTCATTCTGTTCAATAATTATATTTTTCGTTTTCTGACAGCCGCCCCCTATAATTCTCAAAATTTTGCAGAGATTGCCAAAAAAACAGTCCAAAGCTTTCACCCTCTTTCAACTTCACAGTTAAAAAAATTAAAACCCTTAAAAATCAGTGTTGTCCGCGTTAAACAAGGAGAAAATGTTGCAAACCTTGCCAATAAAATGCAACACACACCAGACAAAGAAAAACTCTTTCGTATTCTCAACGCCCTCTCACCAACTCAAACTTTACGCGCCGGTACAAAAGTAAAAATTATCACCGAATAAGTTTCCTTTTTCATCTGCTACAGCCTTGATTCTTTTCTGTCCTTAATCACGCCCTCCTCCATATATTCGCAAATGAAGCTGGCTAACCCTCAACCAGCTCCATCATGCGCCCCACCGCCCGCATCTATATCCCCTAAAAAGTCTTTCACGGCTTATATATCGTAACGATCTTCTAAAATGAATCATAAGGAGAAGAGAGCGTATTTCTGCACAGACCTTCTCAAACCAAACTCACCCTGCAATCTCCCTCTGCTCATAAATACTGCTCACTGCCACCAGCAAGGGAGGCGTCTTACTTGATAAAGCTCGCAAACCCTTAACCAGAAGCTTCATCATGCCTTACGCCGCCCCGCGCCTATCCCCCCTAAAAAACCTTTCACAGCTTATATGTCATAAGCATCTTCTGAATGAACGGTCAGGAGAGCAGCACGCAATTTCTGCAAAGCCCGTGCTTCAATTTGGCGCACACGCTCTTTTGAAATTCCTAATTTTTCACCCAAAACTTCCAAAGTAGCCCCCTCTTCATTGAGGCGACGAAAGCGTATAATTTCCAACTCCCGTTCATTGAGAATTTGCAACGCATCGTAAAGCCATTGCGTGCGCCGTTGACCATCAATCATTTGCTCAATTAAAGCATCAGGAAGAGGACTCTCATCGACCAAAACATCCATCTTCGCAATAGGATTATCACTGTTCTCAGAAACAGAAACGCTCAAGGAATTATCCGAACTGGAAAAACGAAAATCCATTGTTTCAACATCGCGTACGGAAACACCGAGTTTTTCAGCGATTGTGCGAAAAATATCCTGTTTTGATAAAGCACTATCATCTTGCACCAGTTTTGCGCGCAAACGCCGCAGATTAAAGAAAAGTGCTTTTTGCGAAGAACTGGTCCCCCCTCGAACAATTGACCAATTTCGCAAAATGTAATCTTGGATAGAAGCCCGTATCCACCATGTTGCATAGGTTGAAAAACGCACTTCCCGATCAGGTTCAAAACGTGCAGCGGCTTCCAACAGTCCTACATATCCTTCTTGTACCAAATCCCCTAAGGGCATTTTAAAACGTTTAAAGCGGTTTGCAATAGCAATCACCAAACGCATATGAGCCGCCGCAATTTGATGCATGGCATCATCATCGCGTTTATCTTTCCATCGCAGAGCCAAATCATGCTCTTTTTGTCGTTCAAGATAAGGTGCTTGCATAGCAGAACGCATCATATTACGTCCTAAGCTTTTGTCTGCATCGCTATAATTTTTGCTGCTTTTATAAACAGCATTTGAAAGATTACCCATAATAACCCCTTGCGATTAAAATTATCAAAATTGATTTGGCAACGACATCATTGTTCTTTCTCAAAAAGAACGCAAAAGTTGTCTACTTCTGCGCTCACTACTTTAGCGTGTAATTTTATAATCGCAATTGTTTTTTTCATTATCAGGGTAAAACTTCTTCTCATAAGACACAATTTCACTTGCAAAACGCCCCTGCAATATGCCTTTTAGCCTATGAAATATTTGAAAAAAACTTTCTCTTCACTTTTCATGACAAAACAGCAAAAAAAAATAAAATGATCAGACAAAACACATGCTGTTTTTTTGATGACCGATTCCGTTTCCTTGTAAGTTTAAAAAATCTATTTATGCTTTCAGCTTTTTATGCTTTCAGCTTTACAATACAACTAATAAGTGTAATCTACAAACATAAAATATCCCAACTGAATGAAAACTGAATAAAAAAGAAGCATTTAAGTTTTAAAGGCGCAAAAAGAAACATCAAAAAGCGACAAGAGTGATTGAAGCAAGCGCAACAAACGTGTTAAAGAGCAGCATTATGGAGTTGTCGCAAAAGGCTTTTTACCAGTGTCGCACTGAGAAAGAAAATGATCATGGATAGCAAGATTGTTCAACAGAATGAGATTCTTCAGGATGATATTCTCATTGAAAAATACGGAAGAGGTAAATTTGAAGGTTTTCGTTTTTATGCGAAAAAAAACAATAGCGATCAAACAGCTGAGCAGCAATGTTCAATAGAGAATGAAAATTTGATTCTTGCGTTTTCCAAACGTGCAACACGTTTTTGTACTTGTGCAAATGGCGATTTTACCCTCAGTTCTGATGGCATTGTGCGCTGGATTGGTCAACCTGTGGGGCAACTTGTTGCCACAGAAGATTTTTTCAACCCCAAACTGATTGTTTTAGCAGACACACAACTCATCGGAGAAGCCCGCGACAACGTCGTAAAACGATTAGAGCGTTTTGTAACCTTTCATTTTGAAACGGCTTTAAAGCCCCTATTTGATTTGCGCAATGCTGATAATTTAACAGATTCAACCAACAGTCTTGCCTTACAACTGGTTAACTCTTTAGGGATTATACCCCGCCGTGAAGTTTTAGACCTTGTCAAAAACCTTGCGCAAGAATCACGTGCCGTGCTTCGGCGTCTAGGTGTGCGTTTTGGCGCTTTTCATATCTATGTTGCAGGAATGCTTAAACCCGCTCCGGTCCAAGCCATTACCCTTTTGTGGAATCTTCAAAATGCAGGACAAGACAAAAGGGGTTTGGTTGAAATTTTTACAGCGTTATCTGCTGGTCGAACCTCTTTGGTTGTTGACCCTACCTATAACCGCCAATTTTATCAATTAGCCGGTTACCGAATCTTAGGACAACGTGCTGTACGGATTGATATTTTAGAACGTCTTGCCAATCTTATCCGCCCCGCCCTTCATTGGAAACAAGGAAATGATCCCAAACCCGATGGTGCCTATGACGGCAAAAGTTTTTTTGTGACCCCTGCCATGATGTCCATTCTTGGAGCCAATGGAAATGATATGGAAGAAATTCTCAAAGGGCTTGGCTATCAATCATACAGCATAAGCAATACTGTGTTTGAACAAAATCTTCTTGCACACCAAGGCTCTTTTTCTGTCCATGCAACAACACAAGCAGTTCGACCAGCAGAATGCGTTGGCAGTCTATGGCAAACAATCAATATTTCAGAAACAACACAAGAAGAAAAGAATACCTCATCCTTGAATACTTTCTCCTCTTGTATTGAAAAACACGCCCATAACACCAATGCTTTACCAGCTGCTGAACCTGTTGGAAATTTTGCCAAGCCCACGCCTCCTACAGCAGAAGATAAAGTTATTTTATTATGGCATTATAGGCCCCCATTTCACCACCACACACAAAAAAAACGTGACAAATCTAGACATCAATGGAAAAATAAACCGGAGGGCGCTGTAAAAAAAGGGAACAATGCGCATGGAAATTCCCCTCAAGAAGCACCATCACAAACCAAACGTTCTCATAAGTTCCATAAATCCCAAGACAAGCGTGCGAATTATAAACCTTTCCAAAAAGAAAAGCGTCTTAACCCTGATTCACCTTTTGCAAAATTAGCTGTACTACGCGATCAACTCACCAACCATAAAAACACGCAAACACTTTCCTCTAAAGAGCATTAAAATAACAAATGGAGTTTGATCGTGACCCACGTAGTAACCGACAACTGCATTCATTGCAAATATACGGATTGCGTTGAAGTTTGTCCTGTTGATTGTTTTTATGAAGGTGAAAATATGTTGGTCATTCATCCTGATGAATGCATCGATTGTGGTGTTTGTGTGCCAGAATGCCCAGCAGAAGCCATTATACCTGATACAGAACCAGGACTAGAAAAGTGGTTAGAACTTAATCTTCTTTATGCAAACAAATGGCCCAATTTAACCACAAAAAAAGATCCTCTTCCTCAAGCAAAAGAAATGGATGGTGTTCCAAACAAACTAGAAAAGTATTTTTCAGAAAATCCAGGAAGTGGAGAAGAGTAATGATACAGTGTACAGCTTCCTCCTTCAACAATTGAAAGACTTCTTTTGTAAAAATAAAAAATCCTCAAGCGAAATGATTGATTCTTTTGAAGTTTGATGTTAGTGTTATTCTAACATGATCATCTTTCTAAGTATTTTTCTTTGCTTTTTTTAGTAAAGCAATGTATTTTTTTTGGATTTAAAAGTACTCGGCTTTTATGCTCACTTAATTGGTACAATATACTTGGTTAAAGAAAACTCAACCCTCAGGTTTATAACCTGTTTTCCGATGCATTTATTGATCATAAGGGAGTAAACTAAGATTATGGCATCCCAACATGGAACGTCCTCCAAGACTAAAGAATTTGCAACCTCTGAATATATCGTCTACCCTACACATGGAGTAGGGCAAATTATAGCGATTGAAGATCAAGAAGTTGCAGGACATAAATTAAAACTTTTTGTCATTCATTTTGCGAAAGATAAAATGGATGTCAAAGTTCCCATTGCAAAAGCCCTTTCCGTTGGAATGCGTAAATTATCTGCTGGTGATTCCGTCGAACGCGCTTTAAAAGTCTTACGCGGAAAAGCACGTGTTAAACGGACCATGTGGTCACGCCGTGCTCAAGAATATGATGCTAAAATCAACTCAGGAGATCTTATTTGTATTGCTGAGGTGGTCCGTGATCTTTTTCGCTCTAACCTACAACCTGAACAATCCTACTCTGAGCGTCAACTTTATACCGCTGCTCTTGAAAGAATGGCCCGCGAAATTGCGGTTATTAATAGCCTTTCTGAAACAGAAGCGATTAATCTCATAGAGATGCATCTCTCCAACAAGCCGAAACGCGAATTTAAAACGGAGAGAGAAGAAACCGTTGAAAACAGCAAAGCTGTCTACGCTGCATAATACATTCTTTCATAAAAACAGAATATTTTGATAAAACCAGCTCTTTGCTGGTTTTATTTTTTTATCATCCTCTACACTCTCAAGGATAAAGTTTCTTAAAGCACCCATAAACAATCTAACTTTTTGATAAATTCGACCCCGCCGCCGCCTCATGCGCTTTACTTCACAGCCAGCGCATTGATGAATCATCATCATGCATCATTTTTTATCTTTAATCATAAGGCTGAATACAGGAAGACTCTCTCACATGAAACCATTGAATGACTTCCTTACACGTCCCATATAATTCAAGATATTGATTTATAAAAAGATCGTTTTTTATATTCAATTAAAATCCCGAAGATCGCAAAATTCTTTCACTCCAAATCTATTCCATGTTGAATCAATAAAAAACACTCGCTTACCCACGACAAGCGGAAAAATCATGTGAGTAAAAGCTTTACAAAAAAGGCATGCCTCTTACGAACCATTCAACAGCTCTTGGCTTTTGAAACATTGAGAGATGGCAAAGTGTATAATAATTGCTGGCTTACACTTTTATGAAGCCTAAAGAGAGGGGCAATAAATTTCATAGTATTCCCTAGGGCTTTATCGTTATACCCTTCAAGAAGTACCGTCGCAAAATGGGCTGAAAAGCACATTGAGAGAGGTTTAAAAAAAAACACGTGGATGTACAACACAAGTATATTTATATTTCTATATTCCGTTTGGGGCGTTTTATTTTTTATAATGCTCATGATCCCATAAAAGAACGATAAAAAAGTATGAAACAAGCCATAATCTCCAATTTTTTAAAAGACATTGCCATAGATGTTTTAGCCGTAAAACTGAATTAAAAATGAAAGTTGGTTTGCACTTTTACAGCTTTTATATTCTTTCCAAATGAGGCCGCCTTCTTATTTTAGAAATGACACAAAACAGAAATACACCAATACCCCGCCCCGATTTAGCATACAAAAGTTAATACAGCAGCCCTTATCCGTTTCAATCTTTATCTCACACATAACTACAGCATTAGGACTAGATGCTGATTTACCAGCAATAGAAAAAGTACATGCTCTCTGAAGGAAAATAACGTCATAAGGTTACAACCATACCAGCGATAAATGAGAAAGATATTCCAGCTTTTGATCAAACTCTCTGTTAAAAAACAATGATACAATTGGCTTTGCGTGTGCTTAGCATGATAGGCGTTCGTTCATATTCTTTGTATCACTATGCATAAGATCAAATTGATCGTGATATCTGAAAAGTTATGAGCTCAAAAATATGAAAAGAAAGCGTGATGCTCATAAAAAAATCTCATGCGCCTTTATCATCAAAAGCACGAAAGATTATTGAATAAGTCCCCTTCTGTCTTACAATAGTTTTTTCTGCTTATAAGATCCCAACAGCCATTGAGTCCTCAATGCTTCAACACCCTTCCATTTGAGCGTGTCCATTATAGGTATTTTTCTTTCTTATACAATTTTTACCCATAGGCCAAAGCCCCGCTTATAATGTGTAAGCAAATAATTGTTATTGATTCAGCGTAGAACAGATTTGAAATGAAAAAATCGAGGCCTTTCATTTAAGACGCAAAACAATGAATGATTTTTATAAATCAATGTTGTGTGGATATAAATCACCATTCTTTTACTGAGAAACGTGTGTTACACTATAAACTCTATGGATAAACCATTGGCTATTCATCACAAATTCTTAACAAACACACCTCATGCTTAAAGTATTGAATCAATTATCCTCAATGACGATATTTTACGGTCTCATAGAGCAAGAAATAGGTGCTCCCTTAAAGTATAGAATGAAGTGAGATACAAGTAGGATATACGGTTTTACACCTTCTGGCAGCATTAATTATTTTTATACTTTCCTTTTACCTTCCCTAGAAAGTAGCTCTTTAAGAATATTTTTAAGAAAAATGATTCTATGATTGAACAAGCTTATATCGATACCCACGCTCTTAACGAAGTCATCATAAAAGACACTGCACACCAACAATTCTTTATCTTCTCTCAAGAAAACAAGAAAATCATCCCCCACAATAGAATCACTTTGTCTACGGGAAAGCCTTACCCCCCATACCCTTCAAGGAACACAAAACACACACGACCATGCGCATTCACAAATGAAGCAAAAGAAACCTACCACTGGTAGAGAGATAAAATGCTAAAGTCTTAATCCCTAAAACGGAACGACCACACTACATTCCAGTTTTCAGATCAATGTGATGAGAGCGACGCAATTCAGCAGAATTCTTATCATCGATATAAGCCAGCGCCCTCAGAGCACCAGTCAAACGGCGCATACCTCTCTTTTGTGAAGAGAGGTAAAACGCTAAAGCCTTAACCACGAGAACAAAACGTCCACGGTACATTCTTGTTTTCAGATCAATATGATGAGAGCGACGCAATTCACCAGAATTTTTATCCTCGATATAAGCCAGCACCCTCAGAGCATCAGCCAAACGGCGCATGCCCCGCTTCTCAAAAGAGATAAAATGCTAAAGTCTTAATCCCTAAAACGGAACGACCACACTACATTCTTGTTTTCAGATCAATATGATGAGAGCGACGCAATTCACCAGAATTTTTATCCTCGATATAAGCCAGCACCCTCAGAGCATCAGCCAAACGGCGCATGCCCCGCTTCTCAAAAGAGATAAAATGCTAAAGTCTTAATCCCTAAAACGGAACGACCACACTACATTCTTGTTTTCAGATCAATGTGATGAGGACGACGCAATTCAGCAGAATTCTTATCATCGATATAAGCCAGCGTCCTCAGAGCACCAGCCAAACGGCACATACCCCGATTCTCAAAAGAGATAAAATGCTCAATCCTTAACCACTAAAACGGAACGACCACGATACATTCCGGTTTTCAGATCAATGTGATGAGGGCGACGCAATTCACCAGAATTTTTATCCTCGATATAAGTCGGCGCCTTCAGAGCATCAGCCGAACGGCGCATGCCCCTCTTCGCTGGAGAGGTTTTTCGTTTAGGTACAGCCATAAAAAGACACTCCAAATCCATTAAAACAGAAAAAGCAATGCCAAAGATGACAATGCTTTATTTAAAAACACCATAAAATTTGAAAGTGTTATACACTGATAAAGAAGAAGAGGCAATGTCAAAATGATCCTTCTCTTCCCAAAAATAACCTTCCTTTTATCAAAAATGGTCTCACAATACCTAAGTAAATATCACAAGCACCGAAAAATTTATGAGTTTTATACCCCAATGAAAACATTTTCATAGGACGAATATTTAATTTTTTATTTGGCATTAAAAGGGATTTTCGCATACAGTAGAGATACGCATAATAAAGAGAAGTTGATTTTTAATAAAAACCTACGCCAATTGATGAAAATAAGAAAAAGCAACAGCTTCTCTCTTTGAACTTCATCATTTTATTTTTGTAAAAACAAAGGAAGCAAGAATGCACGAATTTACCACCCTTCTTGCAAAACATGGCCACACCGTTGAAAGTCGACTGAGCACACTGTTAAGTAATCACATCCAAAATGGTGAAATTTCACGCCCTGAAAACTTAATCAAAGCCATGCGTTATGGGGTGCTGAACGGTGGGAAACGCCTGCGTCCTTTTCTTGTGATTCAAAGTGCTGCACTTTTTGATATCCCTGTAGAGCATTCTCTTGATGTTGCATGTGCCTTAGAATGTGTTCATTGTTATTCGCTCATTCACGATGATCTTCCAGCCATGGATAACGATACACTTCGACGCGGAAAACCCACTGTCCACATAGAATTTGATGAAGCAACAGCAATTCTAGCAGGCAATGCCCTCTTGACATTTGCCTTTGAAATCATTGCCCATAAAGCTGCTGCACTGTCTACAGATATAAGAATAAAATTGATCACCGCTCTTGCACAATCAGCCGGACTTGGTGGTATGCTAGGGGGACAAATGCTGGATCTTGAAGCTGAAAAAAAACCGCAAGAGAGTACTGACATCATCACACTACAACGCATGAAAACAGCAGCCTTAATAAGCTTTGCTTGCCAAGCAGGCGCCATCATTGGCAATGCCTCCCAAGAATTATTGACAAAGTTGACGGCTTTTGGGAGCTATCTTGGTTTAGCCTTTCAATTAACCGATGATCTTCTTGATGTCACCGCCAACACGCAAACCCTAGGTAAAACCGCTGGGAAAGATGAAACGGCACAAAAGGCAACTTTTGTTCGTCTTTATGGCATTGAAGAAACCCAAAAAAAGCGAGACGCGCTCATCACAAAAGCAGAAGCCCTCTTACACCCTTTTGATGATGCCAAAGCACTCCCCCTCCTACAAGTCGCGCGCTTTAGTGCGACACGCAAAAATTAACGTCATCCGCCCTTACATCCCGCCCTATTGTCCATATCGTACACCGTTCTCTTTGTTAAATATCCAAGAGATTTTTCAAAAAACATGACCATTGTATACTGTTGGTCCCATCATAAATGCCCATCATTAAATATGATCTGACAAACCTTAAGAAGGGTTTCATTAAAACAAGCGCATGAATTTATAAAACAAGTGTATTCTAGACATCCTATTTTGCATGAAGCACGCCTAAAGAACAAGAAAAAACGTCAAGAAACACGCATTCAACGCATTGATTTATAATATTAATTTGAAACAGCGCTTAATATCATAAGATTTTCTCATCACATACCCTCTCATATTGAATTCATTAAAATCTTTTGTCTGTCGTCATAAGCGAAAGCAGCGTTTGGGTAAAAGCAAAGCCGTAAAAAAGGGAGCAAAATTCCTCTTATGAACCATCTTAAGGACCAAGGGCTAGAACCCAACCAAGAACCCAACTACTAGGAACACGAATGATAGTACCGGTTTTCTCTTTCGAAAAATAGAACCGCTTTTACAAAAATACGGAATAATTTCAGTTTAATAATCATCACTATCGTCCTTTAATTTGTCAGACTTTTTATCGTATTTATTCAACGCATTGCATAAAAAAATTAAACAGAGCATGATGCTTGCGACAAAAAAATAAATCATTATTCTATAGAATATCTCCTCTCCACATTTAAAAGAGCAAGGATTCCTACCAATGCCAATTTGTAAATAGTCTGGATTCTTAAAGAAGATGCTTACAGCTGTTGTATGGTTCACGGACATAAAGACTCAACAAATAAGACTGAAGGATATCCACCACGCACGTAATACCGAATGTGTAAAATTTTAGATCTCTTCCCATCACCACGCCTCAAATGGCAGTATTTTACGGCATAATAATAAGGAGTTTTTCCAAGCCAAAAATAAATTTCTTCCCTCAAATGAAATTTTCTCATACGTCCCATAAAGATGAAGAGCATCATAATAACCGAACCGATATCCCTTGCCAAAGCTGGAAAATATGGCCATCAAAAGATAACCCGAATGTAAAAATATACAACAAGACCAAGAAAATATTACGATAATCGATTATACCATAGCCCCCAATCGCACCATAATCATTGAATATCTTTGCTCGCTCACTGTCATTTAGAAATTCCTCTTGGGTGCATCATATCCTATATCGTGTGGAGCTCTATGCAAACACGCCATAAAAACACAAATGTAATCATAAGTTACGATTCTCACTGAGCTTTTTTGCGCGTTCCTTCTAAAAAAAATACTGCCAATAAGTAAATCAATAAATAAATAGCAAAAATATAAACGAGAGAGAAAAAGCCAAATATATTGACCATAGATGCACTCATGTAAAAAAGCACCAAAAGGCTAAATCTTCCAACGGTTGACAAGAAAGACTCGTATGTAGCCCTGAAATGATCGCTAATACGATCATGGAGGATAACTTCCACACGAAGATAGGTGTACTTAATGAGATAAAAAACCATACAGACTAAAATGACAGCAATTTCTTTTCTTGGCTCAAAGAAAACCACTGTAAAAATCAGTGACGCTGAAAGAAACAGCAATAAAACAAAATTCACCCTTTCACTTAGTTTTGTAAAGAGAAAACTAGCCAGGAGCTGCGAGAGCAAAATCAGTGAAAATGTCACACCAAGATCAAAATAAGTGACATGAATATGATGATCTTTAAAGATCCACTGCCAATATTGCGAAAATATATTGAAAAAAATCAATGAAAAATAAAAGCATAAAGAGATATAAGGAACTTTAACAAAAATAGAGACCATCTCTTTAGCTTCACAAATGAGAGAATTTTTCTGAAGAGAATTTCCATGACTTGGTTTTCTCTGTCCTTTGAGGTCATCAAGAAAGAACAAACCAAAGAGTGTTGTCATCAACATTAAAAATGCCGCAATATACCATATATATTGGCTCGAATAATCAGCAAAATAGGCGCCAATTAAACTAAATATAAACATGCCAATGTAATTATATTGAGAACTTGATCCCAGCACCTTTTTAGTCGATGTCACTTTTGCTTTTGCATATTGCACAAGTAAAGCATTATAAGCCCCCGCAATCAATGTCAGAGACAAGGCATTAAAAGATTCTGCCAAAAGAAAACCGTAAAAGCTTGTAGAAACGCCCATGAGAAAGAGCCATGTGGCAGCAAAAGCCGCCGCCAAGACGATCGATATTTTATAACTTTTTCGATCAGCAAAATATCCCAGAGGAATATCGGTAACCATCATAATAAAAGCCTGAAATGACTTAATGATCCCGATATCAATAAGCGTTAAGCCTTTCTCCAGCATATAAAAGACAATAAAAGCGCCTGTTAAAATTCTTATACCGTTAAATAAAAAACCAAAGGCTAATATACTTGTCATTCATTCCCCCAATAACGCCAAAAAAGGCACCCGTATACATCATTTTAGAGCAATATAAAAGCTTACATTTTACG
This sequence comes from Bartonella sp. AU15XJBT, assembly GCF_028618615.1. Taxonomy (NCBI): domain Bacteria; kingdom Pseudomonadati; phylum Pseudomonadota; class Alphaproteobacteria; order Hyphomicrobiales; family Bartonellaceae; genus Bartonella; species Bartonella sp. AU15XJBT. Next base: position 54,147 of record NZ_JAQITG010000003.1, on the reverse strand, counting down.
ACAAATGGGGTAATAACCACCGTACAGATCTCCAGTCCTATCAATTTGATATCCAGAGACATGCCTGAAAATACTGGAAGAATGCCTGAAAATACTGAATGAATGAATGAATCATGTTTTTTCTATAATTGGAAATCCGTCAAATATCTCACTGCTTCAAGAACCGCCAAAGAACCAGCAACAATATTTATGATCTATCAAACTATTCATAGAGTGTTGCTTAATATTCTCAAAAAACTCAAACGCATCGATATCGATCATAGGCTTTTGATTCATAGCATGCATAACGGCGGTTTTTCTTGAGATCATAAGCGGCCCAATAGCTTTCACCGTAGCCAAAGCAGCACATAACAACAATAGATTGATTTATAAAAAATGTTCATTGTTTTGCATATCGAATGGGCAAATATTGTAGGATTCTTTCATTCTAAAGCTGTTTATGTTGCATCAAAATCTTTTACACGTCACATTTTCCACGTCACAAGCGGGGGGCCCGTGTGGAATAAAATAATCCCATAGGGAATAAAAAAAATAGTCAAAGTGTGGAGCAAAAATGCCTCTTATGAGCTCTCTCAAGTATCAAGTATTAAGGACCATATGGGAGCTGAAGTTTACCATAGCGAACGACTTGCCCTTTTATTAAACTTAAAAGATGGGACAGCTTTATAAGTTTATACACTTCACGAGAACTTTACCATTCTAGCATTCATAAACGCTATTGAGAAATGGGGAGCCTTAAGAGACCTTTCTTTAAAACAACGCAAGTTCTTTACCTCAACCTTGTGTCATTGTTTAACCTTGTCCAAAACGTTTATGAATATAATCACTCAAAAGCCCTTCGAATTCTTCTGCAATGTGATCACCACGCAAAGTTTTTACCTTTTGTCCTTCAATAAAAACAGGGGCCGCTGGAGATTCCCCTACGCCAGGCAATGAAATTCCAATATCCGCATGTTTTGATTCCCCGGGTCCATTGACGATACATCCCATCACAGCCACCTTTAAACTTTCAACCCCAGGATATTTTTCACGCCAAATGGGCATATTTTTATGTAAATCCGCTTCAATTTTTTGCGCCAATTGCTGAAAGACCGTTGAAGTTGTACGCCCACATCCAGGGCAAGCTGCAACCACGGGGAGAAATTGCCGAAACCCCATCACTTGTAAAAGTTCCTGGCCCACTTTTACTTCTCGTGTTCGATCACCACCAGGTTCAGGCGTTAATGAAATGCGTATCGTATCGCCAATCCCCTGCTGTAATAAAATGCCCAAAGCCACCGAAGAAGCCACAACCCCCTTTGTCCCCATCCCTGCTTCCGTTAAGCCCAAATGAAGGGCATAATCACAACGTTCTGCCAAGGTGGTATAGACAGCAATAAGATCTTGAACATCACTCACTTTAGCAGAAAGAATAATTTTATCCCGTCCCAACCCCAACTCTTCTGCTAAAGCCGCCGAAAGCAAAGCCGACTGCACAACAGTTTCTCGCATCACTTCAGCCACAGATAAGGGATTTTCTTGTCTCGCATTTTCATTCATAAGCTGTGTCAACAACGCGTTATCAAGCGACCCCCAATTCACGCCAATGCGAATAGGTTTATGATAGCGACAAGCAATCTCAATAATTTCTGCAAATTGACGATCTTTTTTTGCGCCAAAACCTACATTTCCAGGATTGATGCGATATTTTGCAAGTGCCTCAGCACACGCTGGATGCTCTGATAAAAGCTTATGGCCGATATAATGAAAATCCCCAACCAATGGGATAGAAAAACCTAATCTTTCCAATCGCTCCCGTATTTTTGGTACAGCTGCCGCTGCTTCATCACGATCAACAGTAATCCGAACCAATTGTGAACCCGCTTGCCAAAGAGCAGCCACTTGAGAAACGGTTGCATCAACATCAGCGGTATCTGTATTGGTCATTGACTGTACAACAACCGGGCTCTGCCCCCCAACCACCACATTACCAACCGCAACACCAACAGAGCGACGACGCTCAAGAGGTTTCGACAAAGAATAGGTCGTGCTCATCAAGTCCTCAAATTTTTAAAACCTGCACTCTCAACCATCATTTACATTGACTTCCTCCGCACCTCAAAGGACGAAAACGAAAATAACACCACCCACCAATCTTAACAGATTACTTTAAGCTTCATCTGTTACCCCCTGATGGAACTCAGCTCATAAGTGAGATTCATTTCACAAATGCCCCGGATAAGTCCCACCACTCCTGTTCACGTTCACACTTTTACACTTGGTTGCTTCAAAAAGAAACTAAAATCAGACAGAGACAAGACTGTATTTTTAAGGTGCATACCTACATCAACGTCATCAAAGCACAATACTTTACAACACAACAGATAACGCTCATCAAAGCACAATTTTAAAAAATGTTTAAAAATTCACGGGATATACCACCCAATTAAGGCAACATATTCATTTATAATAACTTCTTTTTTATAAATTTGAATGGAAAACCTAAACATCGTAAGCTTCTCTCATTTCAAATCTGTTCATCATCAATCAAAGCCATGTCCCTTACACACCACAAGCAACCATGGAGATAAAAACGAAAAAAAGTAAAAATGCTTGAAGAACTGTCTCCAAACTTTGAAACAAGGATAAGAAAATAAAACGACCAGCTTGATATCTTGATGAAATAAAGATGGGAATGCGCAACGAGCTTGATAGCCTTGACAAAGAAATTATCTTTTGCAGGAGATTGTACCTTATACCCTTACACTCCCCATCATGAAATGGACGCAAGCCATATTTAAGAAATGCCTCATTAAACCCAAACGCTTAACTTTCACCTCACCCCCAAAACACAATCCGCCCCAAGTCGCATAATCAATGCAACCTTTCAATTTTTAAGTCGTTATAGCAAAACCCCAAACACAATTCCAACGATCATGCACACAATTTAACACATGAAGGAGTCAACAAATGTGTCTATTTTCAACCAACGCTAAAAATGCTAAAATTAAAAAACGTATTGCACAATTAAAAAGAGAGCTGGTCCCCGTAAATCATTGGAGTTCTCAAAATGATAGCTTTGAAAACATTTCTGAGCTGTTTAACACATGGAAACAAAAGGGGCGTCACGCACTTTACCACCTCAACGAACATGCAACAGAATTAAAGAAAAAAGCGAAAGAAAATCCTAAAAAAACCCTCGCATTAGCTGCCGGAGTCGTTTTGGCAAGCTTCTTGCTAATCCGCAAAAATTACTAACACCAACAATCTTCCCTTTTAATGCCCGATTCAAAGCGGGCATTTTTTTCATCACTGATAAAGCACACTACTTATACGTTTTCCCCCTAACTTTACGCCCTCCATCCTTCCCAAGGCTAAATTTTCCACCCCACCAGTCTATCATTCAGCTTTTTATCTAGCGGGATAACTGTCCACACATGCGATCCACATCACCACACCTCAAAGAACAGTATTGTGAGAGACGACAGGCAAACTATACCCTAAATATTACTTCAATATTCCTCCCCGCCACTCGTCTGTAAACATCTAATTTTTTATCGAGTAATTTTCACCTACTGCCCACACACACGCCACCCCACACCCCCACGCCTTCAAAGAACGCTGTTGCAAGAAGACTATAAAGCACCTTATCAATCCCCCCCTTCTACTGCGTTATTTCAAAAGAAATAGAAGTGATTAAAGAGGCATGCCTCTTAATGTTCTAAAGAACATTATTTTACATCATGACAAATAAGTGTTTTAAGAGCTTTAAGAGATGGATCATAATAAACCAAACGAAATCTTCTAACGTAAACGCCCACTTGCTATAAGCAAATGGTATAAAAATTAAACTGAAAAAACCCAAAATTTTATCCTCCAGAATCGACCCGCTGCGAAGTATCCACATACGTAACCACAGACATCCCAGGAATAAGCTTTTCAATCCCTTCCTGACCAGGATCTAAAGCAATCCTTACTGAAATACGTTGTGCAATTTTGATAAAATTACCAATTGTCGTATCCGTTTTTAACAATGAAAACTCTGAACCTGTCGCTGGAGCAAAACGAACCACACGCCCTGTTAACTTTTTGTTGTTCAACGCATCAACAGAAAAAACAACCGGTTGTCCCACACGCATCTGAGAAAGCTGCGTTTCTTTATAATTAGCGATAATCCAAATATCATCAGAAATAACAGAGACCAATTGCGTCCCCGGCATAACATATTGCCCTACCCGCGCTCCAACCAATCCAATATAGCCTGTTCGAGGCGATAAAATCTTTGTATGATCGAGATTAAGTTTTGCCAACTCAACACTCACCTTTGCTCCCGCAACTTCTGACTGTAAACTTTGCCGTTCAAGATTTAATTGTTTTTGCAATTGTCGTTTTGTTTCCAGTGCTGCCAAGAGTTGTGAAAGAGGACGAGAAACAGAATTTGCCACATCTCCAAAGCCTAACTTTTTACTATCAGGAACAACATTGGAGAATGCTCGTGAACGCGCTAATTCTGCTTCTGCAGCATTAACTTCTCCTTGTAAAATCTGAGCTTGCAATTCAATACTGGCCAATTTTGCATTTTTTGAATCGAGAACAGCCTGTGCGCGTGCAAGCTGCTGACGAAAAAGAGAATCATCAAGCTCAAAGAGCAGCATTCCCTTTTCAACGCGTTGATAATCTTGTACATAAATCCGTGCGATCACCCCAGAGATCTGTGAACTAACCAGCGTCACATTGCCCTTAATAGAAGCATTATCCGTTATTTGAATGTTACTCACAAAAGGAGGAAGTCTCCAAGCCCACAAAATCAGCAAAACCCCCATAATACCAGAAAGGAATGCAACAATCGTAGCTTTTGACCGTAATGCTTTTATCATTTTTTACACCCCTCTTCTATGACATCACTTTTTTTCTAATGCACGCAAAGAGCATGACTTAACAACCATTGTGACAAGAAAAACAACGAATACAGCCATTGAAATATAAAAATAAAGCCGAAAAACGTCATCATAAGCAAAAATATTTGCTGTTAACTTAAATTTCTCTATCAACAGAGAAGTCGCCTGCTCACTTCCAAAGCCATGGGGAACAGAAACACCATAAGAAGGCGAAAATAAAGTATTTATCTCACCAGAAATAAGCGGATCCGTCACAACAATATTTTGTGTTAAAGACTCAAAGTTCTTATGAGCAAAATAAAACTGTAAGGTGCCAAAAAAAGCCGATCCCATCAATCCCCCTGTGACTTGCGTTAGCAAAAAAACAGCAATAAAACTCAAAACATAACGCGGGCCTCGCTCACCAGCAATCACAAACCCTTTGAAAAGAGCAGGAGGCAAAAAAAGTGCATAACTAAAACTCACCAATCCTTGGCTCAACATCATATCTTGCGGACGCGTTAAATGATTGACACGACTATCTAAATAAGCGCCAAGTGCCAAACAACCCAAAGATAACAAATAAAAATAATCCTCACGCCCCGCCCGTAAAAAAAAGACACAAACAGCCCCCCCTAACAGAGTTCCCAATGTCACCGCAAGATACATGGGCGCCATTTCACGATTGAGCAAACCAAAAAGATTAAAAAAACCGACGGGCAAATTGGACCGTTCCAACAAGAAAACATGAAAAATCAATAAAACAAAAACAGATTGAATCATTTCTTTACTGAAAATCCAACGCAGATCAATCAATGGTTTTTCTCTATTAAGCTCAATCATAATAGCAACAGCCAACGAGAAAATAGCAAGTGCGAGCCCCCAACCAATCCATGGCGCTTCATACCACCAATACAATATGCCAACAGACATAATCACAGCATTGAGCCCCAGCCCCAAAGCAATCAAACCATAGCTTATCCAATCTAACTTTTGAATAACCTTACTACGGACAACTGGTGTAAGGGGCAAAGTATAGATACAGACCAAACTAATGAGGACCAACCCCATTTCCAGAGCAGAAAGACTGGAAAAGCCACCATTTTCCAGCAAATCCGGAGAAATCAAACGGGATAAAGGTGCTGCTAAAGCCGCATTCATATAATTCAAACTCAGAGCAACAGTAAACTTCTTTGCTGGAGCAAAAGCCTCCATCATATAAAGCAGTGCAAGCGAAGCCAAAGGCGCAGCAGCAATCCCAGCAAAAAAGCGAATAATCAACGCAGAACGCAAATCGGTCACAAAGAGCTGCAACACACAAACCAAAACGAAGCCAAGGATTGATAGTTCAGCAAAAGCACGCAATCCAAACTGATAGCGGATTTTGATCAACATAATCGCCACACTTACATTGGGTGCCATATAGGCCGCAACCAACCATGTCGTCTCGGCCAAAGTTGCGTGAAAATCGCCAGTCAGATGGACAATATTAGACTGAACAATATTGGCCCCTAAGCCATAAGCCCATTGCAAAATAAGAGAAGCAAAAATATAAACAAAACATTTCGGCAAAGGTCCCGCAAAAACACGACCCGGACGAGGAAAAGGTTTTCCGACCCTTTTGGCAGACACAACCGTACTCTTTTTTCCGCTCATGTCACCTTTTCCTGTATACCTTGCTACGCCTCTATCAACACAGAACCATCAGCTGATAATTGCTGGAAAAAAGCCTCGATTTTACGATTATCCTCATCACTCGTTCCCCCCTCTAACGTCGCTTGAACCTGTAAAATCTGCTGTTCTAATACATCAAAAGAAAGATGTTCAACAGCCACAACATGCTCTACCAATAAAGAGCAGCCTGAAAAGGTAATATTTGCAACACCTCCGCAAACAGCAAATAACTTTTCTCCCGCAGCAGTGCGAACACGAACACTCCCCAACACAATGCTTGCCACCAATGGTGCATGATGTGCCATAACGGTCAAAGAACCTGAAGCTGAAGGAAGAACAACAGACACAACCCGCTCTGAAAACACAATCTTTTCAGGCGACACAAGCTCAAACAAAAAATGCTCTTCTCTATTGTTTTCCACAAAAGTCTCCACAATACCCGATAGAAGGACTCTCCGTCCTCCCTAACAACTTATCTTTTTCAAAAACTTGCCCTTTTCAATGACAAATATCCATGACAGATTTCTTCTCAATTAAGAAGCCTCTGCCATGAGACGTTTTCCTTTTTCAATGGCTTCATCAATCGAACCAACCATATAAAAAGCAGCTTCTGGCAAATCATCATAATCGCCCGCACAAAGACCTTTAAAGCCTTTGATTGTATCTTCCAAAGGAACAAGTTTTCCCGGCGAACCAGTAAAGGCTTCCGCCACATGGAAAGGTTGCGAAAGGAAACGTTCAATTTTACGCGCCCGTCCCACCAACAATTTATCATCTTCAGAAAGTTCATCCATTCCAAGAATAGCAATAATATCTTGAAGCGCTCTATAACGTTGTAAAATGGTTTGCACCTGACAAGCAACGGTATAATGCTCTTCCCCCACAATCAATGGATCCAACATACGTGAGAAAGAATCAAGCGGATCCACAGCTGGATAAATTCCCTTTTCCGCAATAGAGCGCGAAAGAACGGTCGTTGCATCCAAATGGGCAAAAGACGTTGCCGGCGCCGGATCTGTCAAGTCATCAGCCGGAACATAAATCGCCTGAACAGAAGTAATAGAGCCTGTTTTTGTACTGGTAATACGTTCTTGCAAAGCGCCCATATCCGTTGCCAAAGTAGGCTGGTACCCCACAGCAGAAGGAATACGTCCTAAAAGAGCAGACACCTCAGCCCCTGCTTGTGTGAAACGGAAAATATTATCCACAAAGAAGAGAACATCTTGTCCTTCATCACGGAAGCTTTCTGCAATGGTCAACCCTGAAAGAGCGACACGCGCACGTGCTCCTGGTGGCTCATTCATTTGCCCATAAACAAGCGCACATTTTGACCCTTCTGTTGAACCATTATTGTCTTTTGGATTCACATTCACGCGGCTTTCGATCATTTCGTAATAAAGATCATTTCCCTCACGTGTCCGTTCTCCCACACCAGCAAACACGGAATAGCCACCATGGGCCTTTGCAATATTATTTATAAGCTCCATAATGAGAACGGTTTTTCCAACACCAGCACCACCAAACAAGCCAATTTTACCCCCTTTCGAATAGGGGGCTAACAAATCCACAACCTTAATACCCGTAACAAGAATCTCTGAAACGGTCGATTGTTCAACATATTCAGGCGCTTCTTGGTGAATAGAACGTGTTTTGGTTGAAGGGATTGGTCCCACATTATCCACTGGCTCTCCAATCACATTCATAATACGTCCCAAGGTCGCTTCTCCTACAGGAACACGAATCTGTGCTCCTGTATCCACGACCTTTTGTCCGCGCATCAGACCATCGGTCGTATCCATCGCAATCGTACGCACAGTATTTTCACCCAAATGCTGTGCAACTTCTAACACCAAGCGATTTCCTAAATTCTGTGTTTCCAACGCATTGAGAATATTTGGCAATGCCCCTTCAAATTGCACATCAACAACAGCACCAATAACCTGCTTAATCTCACCAACAGCGCCTTTTGCACGCTCTTCTTTTTTCACCGGTGCATCTTTAGCAACACGACGTGCAGGCGCAGATGAAGTCTTTACATCTACTTGAGATTTCGAAGCGTCTTTTTTCACACCGGAACGAGCAGCTGGTTTCTTTTTTTCACCTTTTTCTGCTCCTTTGCTTGAGGTTACTGCTTTTGCCATCAATCCTTACCTTTTCCATTTAAAGCGCTTCAGCGCCCGCAATAATTTCGATCAATTCTGTGGTAATTTGTGCCTGACGTTGACGATTATAAGCTACCGTCAATTTATTAATCATTTCACCCGCATTGCGCGATGCATTGTCCATAGCTGTCATCTTTGCCCCCATTTCACCAGCAACATTTTCGAGTAAAGCCCGAAAGATTTGCACTGAAAGATTGCGTGGCACAAGCGCCTCTAAAAGAGAAGCGGCATCAGGTTCATACTCATAAACAATTGCCTCAGAAACAATTGATTGTGAATCTTTACTCGTCTCTGTTTGTTCCACAACATCTATTGCCTCAACAGCTGCTTTTGGAGCCCCCATTGGGATCAAGCCAAAAGCTGTTGGGCGTTGATTAATCACGGAAACAAATTCAGAATAAAACAACGTACAGACATCGAAAGCGCCTTCATTGAACAAATCAACAATGCGTTGACTAATCAACATCGCCTCTGCAAAACTAATTCGCTTTACAGCATGTAAATCAATATGATCAATCATCAAACTTTTGTAATCACGCGATAAAATATCTGCACCCTTTTTGCCCACAGTGATAATTTTTACAATTTTACCAGCAGCCAACAACGCTTTAATCTGCTCACGGGCACGACGAGCAATTTGCACATTAAAAGCACCACATAAGCCGCGCTCAGCCGTACAAACCACCAAGAGATGCACATCATCACGCCCCGTACCACGCATAAGAGCCGGTGCATCAACACCATCCACATCAGCCGCAACACTGGTTAAAATATCCGCCATCCTCTTCGCATAAGGGCGAGCTGATTGCGCCGCCTCTTGCGCACGATGCAACCTGGCTGCCGCAACCATCTGCATAGCTTTGGTAATTTTCTGTGTTGCTTTAACCGAAGCGATACGGTCTCTAAGATCCTTTAATGAGGCCATTCAAGCATTCCATCAATTCATCACGAAAAATTTTTCGCATAAGTGTTAAGAACAGTGATCAACTTATCTTTTAGCTCATCTGTTATCTGCTTTTGCTCAGCAATTGCTTGTAAAAGATCTTGATAATCACTCCGCAAAAGCACCAAAAGCCCCTGCTCAAACCGCGCAACATCAGAAACCGCTAGAGAATCAAGATAGCCATTCACACCCGCGAAAATAACCACCACTTGCTCTTCTGTTTTTAGTGGAGAAAATTGTGGCTGCTTCAAAAGCTCTGTCAAGCGTGCTCCCCGATTCAAAAGGCGCTGGGTTGATGCATCCAAATCAGAGCCAAACTGCGCAAAAGCTGCCATTTCACGATATTGTGCCAATTCACCTTTGATCGAGCCGGCAACCTGCTTCATTGCCTTAATTTGTGCTGCAGAACCAACACGCGATACAGAAAGACCAACATTCACAGCAGGACGAATACCCTGATAAAATAAATTGGTCTCCAAGAAAATTTGCCCATCTGTAATCGAAATCACATTTGTAGGAATATAAGCCGAAACATCATTTGCTTGCGTTTCAATGACTGGCAAAGCTGTCAACGACCCCGATCCATTTTCCGCATTCAACTTCGCCGCCCGTTCTAAAAGACGTGAATGCAGATAGAAAACATCTCCCGGATAAGCTTCACGCCCCGGTGGACGACGTAACAAAAGAGACATTTGACGATACGCCACGGCTTGTTTTGACAGGTCATCATAACCGATCAAAGCATGCTGCCCATTATCACGGAAATATTCGCCCATAGCGCATCCAGCAAGAGGCGCTATAAACTGCAAGGGAGCAGGATCAGAAGCGGTCGCCGCAACAATAATAGAATATTCCAGTGCTCCACGTTCTTCTAAAACTTTAACGAATTGTGCCACCGTCGAACGTTTTTGACCGATAGCCACATAAATACAATAAACTTTGTCCTGCTCTCGTCCATCCTCTTTTTCATGAAAAGGTTTCTGGTTTAAAAATGTATCGAGCAAAATCGCTGTTTTTCCAGTTTGGCGATCACCAATCACCAATTCACGCTGTCCCCGTCCAATAGGGATGAGTGCATCAATTGCTTTTAATCCGGTTGACATAGGTTCATGAACAGACTGGCGCGGAATAATCCCTGGCGCCTTCACATCAACACGACGACGCTCTGTTTCCTTAAGAGGTCCCTTACCATCTATAGGATTTCCAAGTGCATCGACCACTCGCCCTAGCAAAGCGGGACCCACGGGGACATCGACAATAGCGCCCAATCGCTTTACACAATCCCCTTCACGAATATCGCGGTCTGAGCCAAAAATAACCACACCGACATTATCAACTTCCAAATTGAGCGCCATCCCGCGCACACCATTTGGAAAAGCCACCATTTCCCCAGCTTGAACATTATCCAAACCATAAACGCGAGCGATACCATCCCCCACAGAGAGGACCCAACCAATTTCTGAAACCTCAGCCTTTTGGTCAAAGTTTTTGATTTGCTCTTTTAGAATTTTTGAAATTTCAGATGGTCTAATATCCATCAGCTGACCTCTTTTTTCAATGCAAGCTTAAGCGAAGACAATTTTGTTAGAAGAGACGTATCAATTTGAGACGTCCCAACACGAATAATTAATCCACCAAGAATTGCTGGATCCACAATGGTGTGTAGCAAAACTTTTCCCCCAACGATACCTTCCAAAGTCTCACATAATTCTTGGTTTTGTTGAGAACTTAAGGGGCGCGCAGAAACAATTTGCGCAGTAACTTGCTTACGAGCACGTGCAACGCAACGCTGAAAGGCATAGAGAATACCAAATACGGCACTAAGCCTACGGTTTGCTGCAATAACGCGTAAAAAATTACCAACAATCTGTCCTGCTTCTTTATCAGCAAATTTGATGTTTTCACAAACAGATTGCATCACCTTAATTTGCTCTTTGACTGAAAAGAATGGACTGAGCACGAAGTATTTTAAATCTTCATTTTGCTCTAAGACAAGCAAGAAATCCTCCACTGCCTTTTCAATCTTTTCAACGTTTCCTGCTTCTTGAACGCAATTAAAAAGCGCTTGCGCATAGCGTTGATCTACCAACGGCAGCGGTATGAGAGAAAATGAATCCGACACGAAATACCGCCTCTTTCCCTTGAGCGACTCTCTGATAGTTATCAGATGATAATGAAACAGACATTCTCAATCTTAAGAATCTTCTTCTTAAAACCTCGAACGAAAACCATTCGGTTTCTAGCATAGACATAGCCGACTCGCAACACCACAAATCGCTGCTTTTTAAAAATTTTAAATAAAATATTCAAAATATTTTTGAAAAGGATTTTTTTTTAGATCCCCAAGATGGCATCACGATTTTTTTATGCCTCTTTTTGACATTCTGTGAAAAAATTTCACGCTCTTTAATTTTGCTTCAAACGCTCTTGCCATCACAAAAAGCGGTTCTTCTTCAAAGATTGCTCCTCTTATCCCCACAAAAGCTTAAGCGAGAGCGAGAAGCGACTGCGACTGCGACTGCGACTGCGACTGCGACTGCGACTGCGACTGCGACTGCGACTGCGACTGCGACTGCGACTGCGACTGCGACTGCGACTGCGACTGCGACTGCGACTGCGACTGCGACTGAAAAAATCTGTTATTTCAAACGGATAATCAAGAAAATAATAATGGATATCCCCTTAAAATTAAGGAAAATGATTCTTTTGCTTGAAATGTCCACTCTTTTTAAAATATTTCACCAAAGCATATTACCCAAACATATTGCCTTGTGAAAACACTTTAAGCATACATGCATTGATTTATAAGGATAATGCATCTTTTTTCCATACCAGATGAGCCCCCAATATCGTAGGATTCTCTCATTTCAAATTCTTTTATCAAAATCATCCCCCTTGCGACCTCACAAGCAAAAGAGGAAACGATTAAAGAAAAACATCTCTGATAAACATTTTCAAGTATCAAGAGCTTCTAGACGCTTAACAATGGTACCAACTTATACCTTTATAAAATAAAGATGGAGAAGCCTTAAAGGCTTTTTCATTTATGAAAGCATTTACATTATTCACGTGCAACATCGTAAAATGAATTCAAGCATTCTGAGAAACATTTGTTAAAACAAGCATATGAAAGTAACCATAATGATAGTCTGTTTTAGGAATATTTTATTTTGAGTGTTCTGCTTTATATGAAAAACATGCCCCCATTAAAGAATGCGAACAACGAAAGCGTAAAAAATGGATCATCTCCTTTTGAGAAAGAAATTCAGCCAATTTGTTGCGTATCAACAAGAAACCACGGGGATATTCATTGGATAATTTTCCAAGCTTTTCTACCGTTGTATCATTGATAGTAAAATGCCGTTTTACAAAACTATCATCATCTCTTTGACGAATAAGAAATGATAAGAAACTAAGGGGGGTGCGAAGTGGTTGCACAATCATATTCGCAACAGTAAAAAATAGTGTTTATTACTCATTGATACAGAGCACGGTATTGTAACAAATAATTTGCTTCAAGGATAATAGAGAAGCATTTTTTACTAAAGCCGCATCACATATACCAAATAAATAAAAATACAGTTGGTTACGGAAATTTTTGCTTTGTATGAAGCACACACAAAATACGCACAACACCATTTGAAATATCATAAATCATGATATAATTTAGATGTACAACAAGCTCACGTGTATTGACAATTCACCCTCAACGACCAAGAGTTAAGAAGTTTGACAAGTTTTTCTGCCTTTTCAAATAAAAGTTGATCAAACTTTAAGGCCGCAGAAGGATTATCTTGCGATATGTATTCACATATCTTTTTGCGGTCAACATGTGCTATTTGTGTCCAAATAAGCTTCATAAAGTTGATCTATCTAGCATTTTGTGTTTCTAAGCGCCATTCTTTTGCCTCTGCTTCGATTTCTTCAGAAGATATTACATCGCCCGCATGAGCAGAATTTATTCCTCATTGAACTTGTTCCCGAAATCATAAATCATGTGCACTTTTTTCTTTTTGTTCTTTTACGATATCGCGCATATAATCCCACAACAATTGTACACCCAATCTATCGCACGCCTTTACTGCTTTGGAAAATTCATTTTTTAATACATCATCAACGCGAAAGGTAAATGTTGTCTCAGCCATTTTACGACCACTCAATGTGTTACAATGTCATTCTCATGCAACACATTTTTACTATTTCTTCAAAAGGTACTGTTAGAGTAAATATTTTATATTTATTTTGCATTTCCGTATCAACAAAATGGTCGTTTTTTGATTCTATTTTACGACTTTCAAAAACGTTCAAAGCCATGCCTTTTAAAGAATAGAGATTAGGAAGTACCTTACGTTTTTGTGACTCTCGTTCTTTGATAAGATCATGCTCCTCACAAAATATAGCTCCCCAACGGAATATACTTGCATTACATATTCACGTGCTTGGTTCATGAGGCATCTCTCAACACTCTCAAGCCCCATTTCGCGACAGCGCCCATGAATGCGAGGTCCCCCCCATGTGCCCACATCTTTACGTTTAATCAAGAGCAAACCAGTACCATCACACACTGCCTCAATGTTGCGACAACCCTTGACGCCGGATTTTTTTCATAAAAGGCATGCCTTTCTTGCACAATTTCACGCCAACAAGCTCCCCACCTGTAACGTGCAAAAAGTGAAAGCTCTTAATAAATCAATATCTTGTACTAATAAGAGAGGCGCTTCTGCAGGTCCCATAACCGAGATATTTTTTCCCCGGAGCGCGACTTAACGCAATACACATGCATAATGTTCTGCGGTTTGGCGCTGCTTAGAAGACACAATAAAAGAGGCAAGATGCCCATAGGGGACAATAATCATGCTGACGTGCTGCAATCTCCCGTATGTAAAAAATCTTCTGGTTGGCATAAAAGTAAAGCTTTTATGACCGGATAACCCAGTTGATAGGTTTGCAATAATCCTAAACTTTCCAATCCCACCCGCCCTGCTCTTCTGGTCACTTGAAAGAAAATTGATTTTTAAAAAAAGCTTTGCGGATCGATATCAATTTGAACTCGAACGGAACTGGGCATTTTGGGACTATTGCTAAGCATTGCACGAATAAACCCTTGGATATCAAAAGAGCGCTGTCCTTGCAGTAAAAGCCGAAAACGATAACGCCCCCGAACCAGAGCCAAAGGCGCTTCTGCGGGTCCCATAACCGAGATATTTTTTTTTCCCCAAAGCGCGGCTTGACGCAGGGCCCGCGCATAATGTTCTGCGACTTGGCGCTGTTGTGCCGATACAATCAAAGAAGCAAGACACCCATAAGGAGACAAATGATAATATTGGCGTGCTCAAAATCTCACGGGTGTAAAATTCTTCTGGTTGGCATGAAAGTAAAGCTTTTATGACCGGATGACCCAGTTGATAGGTTTGTAATAATCCTAAACTTTCCAATCCCACACGCCCTGCTCTTCCAGTTACTTGAGAGAGAAAATTGATTGTTAAAAAAAGCTTTGTGGATCAATATCAATTTGAACCCGGACGGAACTAGGCATTTGGGGACTATTGCTAAGCATTGCACGAATAAACCCTTGGATATCAAAAGAGCGCTGTCCTTGCAGTAAAAGCCGAAAACGATAACGCCCCCGAACCAGAGCCAAAGGCGCTTCTGCAGGTCCCATAACCGAGATATTTTTTTCCCGTGGCGCGGCTTGACGCAGGGCCCGCGCATAATGTTCTGCGGCTTGGCGCTGTTGTGCCGATACAATCAAAGAAGCAAGACGCCCATAGGGGGGTAAATGATAATATTGGCGTGCTGCAATCTCACGGGTGTAAAATTCTTCTGGTTGGCATAAAAGTAAAGCTTTTATGACCGGATGATCGGGTTGATAGGTTTGCAATAATCCTAAACTTTCCAATCCTACCCGCCCTGCTCTTCCAGTCACTTGAGAAAGCAGCTGGAAGGTACGTTCACTCGCGCGTAAATCGCCATTGGCAAGACCAAGATCAGCATCAATAACCCCCACCAGAGAAAGCTTGGGAAAATGATGTCCTTTAGCGACCAACTGTGTCCCAATAATAATGTCTACATCACCATTGGCAATGGCTTGCAATTCGCTTCGCAACTGCCCAATTCCCCCTTTGAGATCTGTTGAAAGAATCAATGATCGCGCCTGCGGAAAAAGCCCTTGTGTTTCTTCTGCAATTCTTTCCACACCCGGTCCACAAGCCACGAGATGGTCTAATGTCCCGCATTCAGGACAGGCTTCTGGAAGTGGTTGATGATAGCCACAATGATGACATTTTAATTGCCCTTGCGCACGATGTTCAACCAACCAACTTGAACAATCGGTACAATGAAAACGATGTCCGCAAACTCGGCATAAAGTTAAAGGCGCATAACCACGGCGATTAAGAAAAAGCAGCGCCTGCTCGCCTTTCTCAAGTGTTTGTTTTAAAGCCTTTTCAAGAGCAAAGGAAATAAAGCGCCCCTTTTGCACCCCTCCTTGACGCATATCAACCACCCGCAACTGTGGAAGTGCAACTTCTTTAAAACGAGAGGGTAAATACACCTTTTGATAACGCCCTTTTAAAACATTGGCTTGACTTTCAATCGACGGAGTGGCTGAGGATAAAATAACAGGAAAATGCTCAAAAGAGCCCCGTGCAACTGCCATATCACGCGCATGATAAAAAATGCGCTCTTCTTGTTTATAAGCGCTATCATGCTCTTCATCAACAACAATCAAGCCAAGCGCGTGGAAGGGAAGAAAAAGTGCCGAACGAGCCCCCGCAACGACACGCACCCGCCCTTCTGCAACTTGCCGCCAGACGCGTTCTCTACGACGCGGTGTCAAATCGGAATGCCATTCTGCTGCCGCAGCGCCAAAGCGTGCATAAAAACGATCTAAAAACTGCTGTGTTAAAGCAATTTCCGGCAATAAAATTAAAACTTGGCTACCCCCTTTGAAAGCTTGAGCAACTGCTTCAAAATAAACTTCTGTCTTTCCTGAACCCGTAACACCATCCAGCAAAAAAACTTGAAACTGAGAAGACAAAACCCCTTCCCGTAACAATGTGGCTGCCTCATTTTGTGCGCCCTGCAATTGAGGAGCGCAAAAATCAGGATCAGGCATGCCCACAAGATCAGGAGCAGGAACCTTAACCTCTTCAAAAATTCCTAGCGCTTTTAACCCTTCAACAACAGAAACAGAAGTTCCAGCCGCATGCGCAAGCCCCACACGTGTCCATATTTTCTCATTGCGCACCAATTCCAAAACCCGTAAGCGCGCTGGTGTGAGACGTTCCACATCTCCCCCACAATAGCGCAATCCCAGCATCTGTGCTTCGGGCTCTAAAGCGGCCGGTACGGATAAAACCAATCGTGCAACAAGACCAAAAGGCGTCATCGTATAACGACTCACAAACCGCAAAAATGTAATCATTTCTGCCTTTAATGGGGGACAATCAAAAACATGAAGCACAAAGCGTAATTTTTCACGCGCCACCGAAGCAGTCCGTTGCCCATTCTTTGTCTGCTCTCCCACATCTACAACAAAACCGCAAAGCTCACGCCCCATAACAGGAACACGAACAAAAGAACCAAGTTCCACCTCCATAGAAGACGGAACTTTATAACTATAAGCATGCGCAACAGGAAGAGGAACCAATACAGAGACAACCTTTTCCTCTATCATGTTTGAATTCATCTTTTTAACCAATCTACAATTCCCCCTTATCTAAGATCATCTTATCTACGATCCTCTTGAAAACCAACAGATCTATACTTTATCTTTAAACACCCTTATAAAACGCATTGCGGATAAAATTCATTACGAGATTCAATCACTCTCCCTTTACGACAATACTTTTCTTTCAAAAATTCTTTTTCATACGCATTCCATTTCTAAAACACCAACAATGAACACAAGGTCATCCTCTATAACAAAAAACAGCGCCATTCTTCTGTGCAAATAAAGTTCATCACGATTAAGCTCTCAACATTATATCGTAGATGTGCCCCTCAACAAAGCTATCCCATAGTATGACTTCATGCTCAAGATACATACTTTTATTGTCTTTCCACCTCACATCTCAAATTATTATTAATATATTGATTTATAAAGATAAATTATTTTTTCTCTCATAATAAAAACGCTCAACATGAGAATTTTTTCGTTATAAATAAATTGAAAAACTTCACGCGTAAAACGCAAGCCTTCTTCAATGGTGTTTTACGACACAAAAATCCATTCACTGACACGCGACAAGAAAAACTAAATGTAAACCCTTGAGAAAAGGAAACGTCAAAATTCTCAGATATCAAGAGCAATCACCAACCAAAAACGAACAAAGGGTGTGATAATACTCGCCTATTGCCATAACTATAAAGCTATCGCTCTGCAAAGATGCCGATAGGCAAAAATGCCAAGATACAAAAATGTTCGTGCACAATGAATCCTATGCCTTATTACGAGCAACGCCATGAAAGAGGCATGAAAACAACACGAAATCTTTCTTTACAGAAAGTGGATGCATGATGAATAGCATGGCATTCTTTTTCATTAACACCATGACATTCCCATTTTCTAAAGAGATCTTCATTCTTGCTCTTGCTTTTGCCATCAACAATAGCGCATAACAAAAAACAGGATAAAATGTGAAAAGCTTTGAATAAAAAAGCTAACAAGAAGAGGTTAGAGATGAAGTTTTTTGTGGACAGCGCCAATATTGAAGAAATACGAGAGTTACAGAATTTAAGCCTTGTTGATGGTGTGACCACCAATCCCTCTCTGATCCTAAAATCAGGACGCAATATTCTTGAAGTGACAAAAGAAATTTGTTCTCTCGTAAGGGGACCTGTTTCTGCTGAAGTTGCAGCAACAGAATTTGAAGACATGATGAAAGAAGCAGCTGTTTTAGCAAAGGTTGCTGACAATATTTGCATCAAGCTTCCTTTAACACTTGATGGATTAAAAGCTTGTAAAGCCCTTACAGCAGAAGGATTAAAAACAAATCTCACACTTTGTTTTTCTGCCAATCAAGCCTTACTTGCTGCCAAAGCAGGTGCGACATTCGTTTCGCCTTTTATCGGGAGACTCGATGATTGCGGAATAAATGGCAGTGAACTACTTCATGAAATTCGCACAATTTATGATAACTATAACTTTGAAACGCAAATCTTGGCAGCATCAATCCGCACCGTTAATCATGTCAAAGAAGCAGCCCTCAGCGGTGCTGATGTTGCAACAGTTCCACCAGCAATCTTAAAAGCCCTCATCACACATCCCCTCACTGATAAAGGGTTGCAAATATTTCTCAACGACTGGAAAAAAACCGGACAAAATATTGGCTAGTGGCTAAGAATTTTATGAGAAAGATCTTTTGAAAGTAACAAAAAAATCTGTTCAGCGAGCTCTTCTGCTACACGTTTTTTTGCATCTTCTTCTGCTTGCATCGTTGCATATTCTTGACGAAGCCGCTCAAAAGATGCATTCATGATTGCTGTTCCTTTTGCAACAGGGATATTTTTCATATCCTGCAAGGTATAGGAAGCTTTGCTCATAACAGTTCCAACAGAAGGGCGTCCTTTTCTCTTTTTCTCAAGATCAACCTCTATCTGCATCGATTCTCTTGTAAGGACGGATACCTGCAATGCCAATCGATAAGCCGGTAGAGAAGGCTTACCACCCTTTCCATACAAAAGGAACAGCAGATGATTGCGCACCATTTGTCCAAAACGATCCGAAGGCTCTTCCACAACAATAGAGGCAAGCTTTTGCGCAAGCCCCAAAGAAGCTTGCTGAGAAGAGTCCCCATAAACAGCAGAATTCATTGCACTTAAACTCTGCGACTCTTGACGGTAAAGCGGTTCAACTTTGCACCCACACAACAATGTGAAGACACCCGCTAAAACGACAAGCAGAAAACTTTTAAAGAACGACATTCACAATCCTTTGTGGAACAATAATAATTTTTTTCATAGGTTTTTCAACCAGCTGTGCCTGGACGAAATCTAAAGCCAAAACCGCTTCTTTAATCATCGCCTCACTCGCTGTTGCAGCAACAGTCACCTCACCGCGTTTTTTACCATTAATTTGTACTGGCAAAGTATAGCTTTCTTCAACGATTAATGCGGAATCATATACAGGCCAAGCAAGTTCAGACATTAAAGTTTTCCCCCCTAAAGCAGCATGGCATTCTTCCGCTAAATGCGGCATGATAGGTGCAATCATGGCAAGAAAAAAATCCATGGCCTGACGTAAAGCCGCTTTCATTTCATCCTCAACATCTGCTACCTTATTGAGCAAAGGTGCCATAATATTCAAGAATTCATAAAGGCGTGCAATAGCGCGATTAAAAGCGAATTTTTCTAAATCATCTTCTACAGCGTGGAGCATGCGATGCGCTGCCTTTGACAATTCTAAAGCCGCCCCCTGATGCCCTGCCCGGGGCGCCACATCCTTTAAAACAGCAGCACTCAAAGCCACATGGCGCCAAACACGCTGGACAAAGCGATGTGCACCTTCAACACCCGATTCTGTCCAGATAACATCTCGCTCAGGAGGAGAATCTGACAACACAAACCAGCGTACCGTATCAGCGCCGTAAGATGCAATAATATCATCCGGATCAACGACATTCTTTTTTGATTTTGACATTTTCTCAATCAAACCAATCGTCACTTCGCTTTGATCGGTTAATTTATAAGCACACCGCTTTCCATCTTTTTCAACAATCGAAATCTCTGCTGGAGAAACCCACCCTTGATCATCTCGATAGGTTTCATGCACCACCATCCCTTGGGTAAAAAGCCCCTTAAAAGGTTCATCCACACTCACATGACCGACCAATTTCATAGCACGCATAAAAAAGCGCGCATAAAGAAGATGCAAAATGGCATGCTCAATTCCACCAATATATTGTTGCACAGGCAACCATTCAGCGGTTGCTTGTTTTTCAACAGGTTCTGATGCAAAAGGAGCTGTAAAGCGCGCATAATACCAAGAAGAGTCAACAAATGTGTCCATGGTATCCGTTTCACGTTTGGCAGGTTGACCACAGATCGGGCAAGCAACATTCTGCCACATTTCATGCCGCGCAAGAGGATTGCCCGGTTGATCAAAAGTAACATCATCCGGCAATACAACCGGCAAATCGGCCCGTGGTACAGGCACAACGCCACAAGATGTACAATGGATCATAGGAATGGGGCATCCCCAATAACGTTGACGCGAAATTCCCCAATCACGCAATCGAAATTGCACCGTTTTTTTCCCTTGCGGCTGCCCATGAAGCACTTGTTGTTCAAGCCTTTTGGCGGCTTCTTCAAAGGCTTGTTGGGGTGTCAAGCCGTCCAAAAAGCTGGAATTGATCATCACCCCATCACCCGTATAAGGCATTTCAGCAAGAACAAAATCTTCTACCTTAGTTTCCCTTGGCAAAACCACTGGTTTTATCGGAAGATCATATTTACGCGCAAAATCGAAATCTCTCTGATCATGAGCTGGACAACCAAAAATAGCTCCCGTACCATAGTCCATCAGCACAAAATTAGCGATATAAACGGGAATATGCACTGTTTCATCAAAAGGATGCACCGCCACAAGAGGGGTGAGAACCCCTTGTTTTTCAGCTGTTTCAAGTGCTGCTGTTGTCGTTCCACCACACCGACAATTTTCGATAAAAGCCGCTAAGGCTTTGTCTTTTTTTGCAAGAGATTGTGCAATGGGATGATCAACAGACAGAGCCAAAAAGGAAGCACCAAACAGTGTATCAGGACGCGTTGAGTAACAAACAACCTCATCAAATGCCTCACAAGCATCATCAGCACCACCTGCATCATCAGCTGTTGACTTTAAAGCCCAACGAATCAGCAAACCTTGGGATTTCCCGATCCAATTTTTTTGCATCGTGCGAACTTTTTCCGGCCATTGATCCAGTTCTTCAAGCCCCGCCAAGAGATCTTCACTAAAATCGCTAATTTTGAAAAACCACTGGGTCAACTCACGTTGCTCAACCAACGCGCCTGAACGCCAACCCCGTCCATCAACAACCTGCTCATTGGCCAAAACAGTGTGGTCAACCGGGTCCCAATTGACCTTCGCCACTTTACGCGCCACCAACCCCTTTTGATAGAAGTCAAGGAAAAGCATTTGTTGGCGGTGGTAATAGTCCACATCACACGTTGCAAACTCACGCGCCCAATCGAGTGAGAGTCCTAATTGCTTTAATTGCCCACGCATAACCGCAATATTTTCATAGGTCCAAGTTTTAGGATGCACTTTACTTTGCAAAGCAGCATTTTCAGCCGGCATACCAAACGCGTCCCAGCCCATAGGATGAAGCACGTTAAAGCCCTTTGCACGTTTATAGCGTGCTACAACATCTCCCATGGCATAATTGCGCACATGCCCCATGTGAATGCGACCTGATGGATAAGGGAACATCTCTAAAACATAATATTTTTCGCGACCATCTCCTTGGACAGTCTGAAAAATTTTCTTTTCATCCCAAATTTCTTGCCATTTTTTTTCTCTCGCACGTGGATTATAGCGCTCGCCTATCTTATAATGTTCAATCGTCATTCCCATTATACTCTTTTAATTTATACTTTTTAATAAAACTGAACCAAAAACTTGTTTTATTATGCTTGACCATGGATTAATCTCATCGTCAACATTTTCGTGAAATATTTCCCTAAGTATTTTATAAAAACACCAACCCTTGAATAAAACTTGAACAAAATTTAAACAAACACGATAAAGCACAAAAACATGAATACACACACGCCCCCTCATAGCCCCTCCCCCCCACATAACTCTTCTATTGAAGCATTACACAACCTTCAAAAAGACATTGCGGCACTCTGCCAAGAGCTACAACGCCCCAGGGAAGAAGTTGAACTTATCGCTGTTTCAAAAACTGTTTCCATAGAGGATATACGTCCTCTTTTACAAGCAGGTCAATCTCTGTTTGCAGAAAACCGCGTACAAGAGGCGGCACAAAAATGGCTCGGGTTACGTCAACAATTTAAAAATATTAAACTTCACCTCATCGGTCCCTTACAATCCAATAAAGCCGCTGAAGCTGTAAAGATTTTTGATATCATTCAAACGGTTGATCGTGAAAAAATAGCCAAAATTTTGGCAGAAGAAATGCAAAAACAAAAAAGGCATATCCCCTGCTATGTTCAGGTCAATATTGGCTTAGAACCGCAAAAAAGTGGTATAGCACCGCAAGAAGTAATCCCTTTTGTTTCTCAATGCAAAAACAACTATGGACTTGATATCATTGGTCTTATGGCCATCCCCCCTGTGGACGAAAACCCTGGACCCTATTTCGCTCTATTAGCAAAGCTAGCAAAACAAGTGGAACTTCCAAAGCTTTCCATGGGCATGTCCAATGATTTTAAAACAGCTCTGCAATTTGGTTCGAATGTCCTTCGCATTGGCTCTGCTTTATTTGGCAAACGCCCCGTGTAAAACCTCATGTAAATACATTCCCCCAAGATACATTCCCCCAACCCATTGAAAACTCTATGATACAAGCCAAAAGCAACAGAAATGAAAAAAAACCCTCACTATCAATAAAAAGTGCAACTCTAGCAGAAAAAATGCCCGTCCCTCTTTCACCCTATGAGCAAAATGAACAAAAAAGCTTGGGAATGTTGGTTATAATTTATAGAAAATAGCGACAAAGATATCTCTGAAATTAGTAGTTTTGTAAATATATTCGAGAGAATATACCAAATATCTATGGACAAAATAATTTTCAGAGATATCTGCTATATAAAATATTATAATCAGGATCTTTTTATAATGAATATTCTTTATAAAATTGCAAGATTGCTCTTAATACTCATTGTATTTATCCCTATATATGCTACTTTTGTTAAAACATTCGGTGGTTGGAGTTGGAAACAATCCATAATGACAGGATTATTTGTGTGAATTCTATTTTTTATTTCTGATAGTTTGTGTAGATACTTTGGTTTATATTAATAGTTATCGGATGAGTTCCGATTACACTGAATAAAATAGCGATGGTGCTATTTAATGAGAAATTATCATTTATAATGTCAGATTTTACTTATAAAATTATTGGATCATTGGCGGTAGCAGTTTTTTTGGTTTAGTACATCTTTTTTATTATAAATTTTTTTCTTATAGTTGGAAAGATTCTCTAAAAAACGCATTATTAATAAGCATTATGTTCTTTTTTGTTAGTATTTTATTAAACTATATTGGTTTATCTCAACTTTTGAGAAATATTTTATAATGAACATTCGTTATGAAATCATAAGGCTGTTTTGCATTCTCATTGTATTCATCCCTATATATGCTATTGGTTTTAAAAAAATTGGTGGTTACAGTTGGAAAGTAGCTATAAAATCAACATTATATACAGTAATTCTGTTCATTGTTTTTGATATTTTGCGTAGATACTTTGGTTTATATTAATTTTATTGAATTTATTATTTAAAAATTTATTCCTTAAAAATGAGTGAATACAAAAAATATTCGAATTGATCACCTGTGAAGTACTCTTCATCTGCCTCTTATATGATATTTAATATCTTTATGCTTTTATAAAAAGCTCTGTACGACAATAGGCTCTGCCGTATTTAGATATCCTAAAAGCATAGAATCCCCTCTTTAATATCACCACATCAGATTTTAAAAATTGACTATTCCAATCTTTGTCATTTAGTCTACCCTCATAATGAAAAGCTTACGGGGAAGTTTTGCCTAAAAATACAGTGGGCTGATTTTCCCTAAGATAAATCAAAAGAGGGAAACATGACTGAAAAAATTTATCCGATATCAGAAGAGATCAAAAAAAATACTTTGCTCGATGAGGAAACTTATCAAAAATGGTATCGAGAAAGCATCAATGATCCAGAAAGCTTCTGGGCAAAACATGGTCAATGTATTGAATGGTTTAAACCTTTTACAAAAGTAAAAAACACTTCTTTTAATGAAGATGTATCAATTCAATGGTACGAAGATGGGATAACAAATGTAGCCTATAATTGCATTGATCGTCATCTGAAAACCCATGGCGATCAAATTGCGCTCATTTGGGAAGGGGATAATCCTTATCATGATAAAAAAATAACCTATAACGAACTTTATGAACATGTTTGTCGTTTTGCCAATCTTTTAAAAAACCACGGTGTCAAAAAAGGCGATAAAGTAACCATTTATCTTCCTATGATTCCCGAAGCAGCCTATGCCATGCTCGCTTGTGCCCGCATTGGTGCTGTTCATTCGGTTATTTTTGCAGGCTTTTCTGCTGAAGCCATAGCAGGACGCATTGTTGACTGTGAATCGACCTTCATTATTACTGCTGATCACGGCTTGCGGGGTGGCAAACGAATTAACTTAAAAGACAATGTTGACCATGCTATTGAAATAGCCGCCCGCCAAAATGTGCGTGTCGATCAAGTTATGGTTATACGGCGGACTTGCGGACCAATTGATTGGATAGATGGGCGTGATTTTTGGTACCACGAAGAAATCACTCATGCAAAAACAGACTGTCCAGCAGAACCAATGAATGCTGAAGATCCGCTTTTTATTCTTTATACTTCAGGCTCAACCGGCAAACCCAAAGGTGTTTTGCATACCACAGGGGGCTATCTTGTTTATGCCGCAATAACCCACAAATATGTTTTTGATTATCACCCTGGTGAAATTTACTGGTGTACAGCTGATATTGGTTGGATTACGGGGCATTCTTACTTGGTTTATGGTCCTTTATGCAACAAAGCCACCACTTTAATGTTTGAAGGCACGCCAACCTTTCCTGATAAGGGAAGATTTTGGGAAATTGTCGACAAACACCAAGTCAATACGCTCTATACAGCACCAACCGCTATCCGCGCCTTAATGGGGGCAGGAAATTCATTTGTTGAACACTCAAAAAGAACATCCTTACGTCTTTTAGGAACCGTAGGTGAACCCATTAATCCAGAAGCATGGGAATGGTTTTATCACACAATTGGAAATGACCGTTGTCCGATTCTCGATACATGGTGGCAAACAGAAACAGGGGGACACATGATCACCCCCCTCCCCGGTGCAATACCTCTCAAAGCAGGCTCCGCTACACGTCCTTTCTTTGGGGTTCAACCCCAAATCGTTGACGAGCAAGGAAATATTCTGGAAGGGGAAGCAGAAGGCAATCTTTGTATTATTGACTCATGGCCAGGACAAATGCGCACGCTCTATAAGGATCATGAGCGCTTTATCGAAACCTATTTTTCCACCTATAAAGGGAAATATTTTACAGGCGATGGCTGTAGACGCGATAGTGATGGCTATTATTGGATTACAGGGCGCGTTGATGACATTCTCAATGTTTCAGGGCACAGACTAGGAACAGCAGAAATTGAATCAGCCCTTGTTTTGCACCCTGCTGTTTCTGAAGCTGCTGTTGTTGGTTACCCTCACCCCATTAAAGGACAGGGGGTCTACAGTTTTGTCACCCTCATGGAAGGAACAGCGCCAAGTGAAGAATTGCAAAAAGACCTTATCAAGCATGTCAGAAAGGAAATAGGCTCCATTGCTATATTGGATAAAATTCAGTTTGCTCCGCAGCTTCCCAAAACGCGATCAGGAAAAATTATGAGACGTATTTTACGAAAAATCGCTGAAAATAATTTCGATAATTTAGGAGATATTTCAACCCTTGCCGAACCACAAGTTGTTGAAGATCTAATTGCCAACCGACAAAATTAAAAACACCATGGTTTAACGCACAATATCACCGGTAGGCTTTAGCCCTTTGCTAAAATAATCCCAGCATTCTTGCTAAAGCCGCCGGTAAAAATCCAAGCCAACACCACTATTTTGTTTGCAACCCAAAATATTGCACCACTCTTATAGCATAATCCTTCATAAGAGATAATTTGCACTTTAGATGTTTTATCCACACACACATTTCAAACCGCAAACGAATGCTATAAAAGGCTTGCCATGGTTTTACTGTCGGTAAAACTTTTTTATCAATTTATCAAATTGTAAGATGATAAATTATTCTTATAAATCAATCTATTTTGGCAAAAAAACAACAAAAAAACTTTCAAAACCTTTGAAAACAAATCGTTTTTTTCATAACCCATCCAAAAACAAACAAAGATTAAAATTATAAAAGATGCGTTTTAATACACATTAAAGCAAAAAATACACAAACCCCATCAACCACAAAACGAGAAAGATCAAGATTAAGTCGAAAAACAAGCATAGCAGTTCTTATGTTTCTGCTAGAAACACCTTGGAATTCCTGCTAAAATCATAAATAAAGGTAAAATAAAGAAATATAAGAGATATTTTACAAACAATATTTCTAAAGCACAGATTAAGAAATATTGCGCGTTGTGAAGTATGAACAAGATTGAAAACAATAGGAGCAAAATTCCTGAGAGTAATACACTATAAAAACAGAAGTGGTAACGAAAAGTGATTCATTTTGAAAATGTCGGTCTGCGCTATGGAATGGGCCCAGAGGTCCTTCGCGATATTAGCTTTCATATTCCTGCTGGCTCATTTCAATTTCTCACCGGGGCCTCTGGGGCGGGTAAAACATCATTGATGCGTCTGATGTTTTTGGCACTCAAACCCACCCGCGGTCATATTGATCTATTTGGAACAGATACAGCGTTGCTCAAACGACAAGAGCTCCCTGCGCTACGACAACGTATCGGTGTAGTTTTTCAAGATTTTCGTCTTCTTGACCACATGACCACTTATGAAAATGTTTCCTTGCCCTTACGCATTAAGGGACAAGAAGAAGCAACCTATCGCAGTGAAGTAGAAGATCTTCTCTGTTGGGTAGGTCTTGGCGATCATATTCATGTTTTACCACCAGTTCTTTCCGGTGGGGAAAAACAAAGAGTCGCCATTGCGCGTGCGCTTATTGATCAACCCGAAATTCTGCTTGCGGATGAACCAACAGGAAATGTCGATCCGCCCTTGGCAAAACGCCTGCTGCGTTTGTTTATTGAATTAAACCGTTTTGGAACAGCTGTTATCATTGCCACTCATGATATCGCCTTAATGGAACAAGTTGCAGCACGGCGTATGCTCCTCCATAACGGACGGATGACGATTCATGAATAAATTTTTCCCCGTTTTTACCAGCAATAAAAAAAACACAACAGCGATTATTCCCAGTGGCAATATTTCTGGAAAAGCGCTAGTAGCCGTGATTGCTATTATGACATTTCTCTCAAGCCTCACCTTAATTGGTGTTGATTTAGTCCAGCGTTCTGCCAAAAATTGGAGCAATCAAATTAGCTATGAAGCAACAATACAAATACGCCCCGTTGACAATGTTGATATCAACAAAGCACTTCATGAGGCAGTAACATTGGTTAAAACCTTCTCTGGTGTACAAGATGCAAAAATTGTTGACCAAAAAGCCACTGAAAAGTTACTGGAGCCATGGCTTGGAACAGGTTTTAATGTCAATGAACTCCCTCTTCCCCGTCTTATCATTGTCACCTTGAAGGAAGATGAAACAATCAATTTTGCTGCCATCAATCATGCCATTAAAACTCAAATTCCAGGCGGTCAATTTGATGATCACCGTGTTTGGATCCATCGTTTTGCAACCATGGCATATACCACGGTTTTTATTGGTTTTTCAATTTTAGCCTTGGTTCTAGGCTCTCTTATCCTCACCATCATTTTTGCCACCCGCAATGCATTGGCAGAAAATGCCTATATTATTAATGTGTTATATTTTCTTGGCACTGAAACCCTTTTCATTGCGCGTCAATTTGATTGGCATTTTTTTAAAACTGCGCTGCGCGGTGCTTTGTATGGTGGTCTCACAAGCATCTTTCTGTTTTCAGCCTTTTGTTTCTGGACGAATTATAACCTAGGAAGAGCAGAAGCCAGCCAAGTAACGGCTTTATTAGGACATATTTCCATAAGTTCCATTCCTTATGGAAAAATCATTCTCCTTATTATTTTTGTTTCTTTTCTCACCACCCTTACCAACCGCATGACTATTTTAGCGCAACTGAAAAAAATCGATCAATGTGAAAACGGTTTATTTTAATTTTATGACTCACAACAGCCCCAACTCATTGACGCAAAACAATTTAGACCGCTCTGTTCCAAAACGGCTCCACTATAGTTGGTCTCCCCGCTGCTTATTTCGCTATTTTCCCCCCACAACACTGACTCTTGTAGTCATTGTTTTCATTTTTTGGGGTGGTTTTATTATTTTTTCTGAAAAAACCGAACGACTTATCCCCCCAACGCCTCTTCCCAAGGCCGATGCTATCATTGTGCTTACAGGCGGAGAACACCGAATAGAGACAGGACTTCATCTCTTACAAAAGGGGCTTGGTTCACGACTCCTCATCAGTGGCGTAAATACCTCAACCAATCTAAAGAGTTTCATGCATAACATGCATATTAGCCCACAGCTTATCTCCTGTTGTATTGACATTGGGCATCAAGCGATTAACACTAGAGGAAATGCCCAAGAAAGTGCCGCTTGGATAAAAAAGCATCACTATAAAACCCTTTATATCGTCACCCATGATTACCACATATGGCGCTCGATGCGTGAACTTAAATATCTCATGCCTGATATCCATTTCATTGCTTATCCTGTGAAAAAGAGCAAAGCTGAAAGCACAATACAACAGATCAAACAAACCCGTATTCTGATATTCCAATATATTAAAACACTGCAAGTCTATATCAGAACCGTCTTCTGACCTTTCCTCTTATGACTTTAAACTTTTCCTCTTCTAACTGCTTCATACCGTTCTCTCCATACTTTTCCACACGAGTTACCGCTATAAAAGATCGACAGAACTTCCCTTCATGTCAAGAAATACACCCCAATACACGTGTCATTGTCTTGCATGTTCACCCAAAGACATCTCTTACAGCCCAAACTTGATCTCACGACACAGATCTACCGATGACATCCCAACGGTATTAGACAGCTCTCGTAAATAGAGCTCCCCAGACAGCTATAAGATCTCCAGACGTGTCATAAAAATCTCTTTATATTACCATCTTTACGCTTCCATAAAAAATGCAAATCACCCCATCTTAATATTTTGCCATCCCCCAATATGACGATAGCTCTTAAAAACCACTTTGGATGATGAGCAAGGGGCATGCGTTACGCCTTTAACAGTATTCATAGACCAACCTCATATGACATGCAAGGCAGTCATTTTAAAGGCTTAAAAGTGAGAAAATTGATGATTCTTAGAGTTCTCATTCAAGAGAGCGAACGTTAAATGATCATTATAAATCAATAGATTACTAACAATCTCTTCATTCTATAACGCATCTTCATAAGAGCATTTTAGATCACAGATACAATAAGCTCAAAACGCACACCACCACAAACATCCCACGCTCTTCATAGCAATCTTTTTTTAAAATCATTTTCTTCTCTCAAATCACTTTTTGTTTGGTTTCCTCCCCACATCTCAAAGGACACTTTAACCCCCACAAATCTGTAAACAATAACATCCAGCTTTTTATCTAACGCGTTCCACCGGCTCACTTCTGATTACCCTCACTCAAAAGATAGATTTCATGAGAGTTATGAGTTCCTTCCAACCGCTCAAAGAACGAAAATGCCGATCAACAACGGTTTGTAAAAAAATCCACTTTCTCTGGACAAGCTCCTCTGGACTTCCCCATTTATATGCTCCACGCCTACAAGGCTCGACAAGCAAACCCTGCCCCAAAATATTTACCCCTGTCGCTAAAGCTCATGTATCAAAATTTTAGCGACCTTATTGCGTAGGATATTTTATTACCTACCAACGATTCATAAAGATAAGTGTTTTTCATCTCAAATAAGAGTCTCGGATATTGCAGACTCTCTCATTTTAAATCTATGTCTATTGAAATCACTTGCTTGCACATCACAAGCAGGGCTGGCGTATCAATAAAAACCATAAAGAAAGAACGAGAAATGCCTTTTATGAAGAGTTTTAAATCTACACCATTCTAATACCAAGGACTGCAACATTGGGGGGCAGTGTATGATGGTTCCAGTTTGCTCTTGGGTCAAGCGTAAAGATGGTAGTGTGCTATAAAATTTCATGAGTCTAATGATATGTTCCACTTAACCAATGAGGCATTTTCTAGGAGAGAACAGCGGATAATCAAACTTTTTCCAGATCATATTTTTCTTCAAAAACGCTCTATCATAACAACAAACATGTCTTAAATTGATGAGCACTTAATCACGCGAGAGTGCAACAACCGGGTCAAGCCGTGAAGCTTGTCGCGCTGGCGAAAAACCAAAACATATTCCAATGAGAGTGGAAAAAGTAAGGGATAGGAGGATTGAATCTATTGTATAAACAAGGTGGATAGGCGCCTTAAAGAGTAAAAATAACCCCCCAATAGAGAATCCAAAGAGGATTCCTAAACCGCCCCCAATGACACAAACCAAAATTGCTTCAATAAGAAATTGCTGCAAAATATCACTTTGGCGTGCCCCAACAGCCATACGCACCCCAATTTCATTAATCCGCTCAGAAACCGTGACCAACATAATATTCATCACCCCAATCCCCCCTACAATGAGTGAAATCGCTGCAATTGAAGACACTAAAAGCGTTAAAATATGTGTACTCTCCATAATACGTTCACGGAAAAATTCAGAATTTCGAATGAAAAAATCTTCCCCACCATGGCGCATAATGAGAAAACGCTTCACCATAGTCTCGGCGAGATGTGAATCAACCTCATCGGCAATTTTAACCATAATGGCACGAACCTGCGTTGTTCCAAGAAAACGCGTTTGCACGGTTGTATAGGGCAAATAAATCTGCAACGTATTTGAACTACCTCCATTATTTTGCGGATCTACCACCCCAATGATACGTGCGGGAACATTGCCTAGATGAACAATTTTCCCTATTGGACTCCCATGACTATGAGGAAAAAGCACCGCAAGCGCTTCTTTTTCAATGACGAGATCAACAGCTCGTTCATGTACACTTTTTTGATCAAACAACTGCCCTTGAACAGCCTTGAGCCCTTGTGTTTGGAAAAATTGTTCTCCCACCCCGGTAATCATAGCATTAACTTCAACGGAACCAAAACGAACCGTAGAACTTGCTGAAATCTGAGGTGTTACACCAGAAACATAGGGAAGATTAGAAAGGGCTTCCGCATCTGCTTCCACCAAACTCGTTATCTTTTCTGCTTGTGGATCAGAAAAACTTTTCCCCGGGAAGATTGTCAAGGTATTGGAACCCAAGCTTTTAAAATTTTCTAGTATTTTTTCTCGCGTACCATTTCCCAAAGCAACCATGGCAATAATCGCCCCAATACCAATAATCACCCCGAGCATTGTTAAAAAAGTGCGCATCCGGTGTGCATTCATAGCCAACAAAGCCATGATAAATGCTTCACGAAAACGTTCAACAAAAGAACGAAAAAAACCTAGTGTTTTTTGATCTTTCAGATTTTGCTTTTCCTGAACATAAGGTGCAGCCTTTGTTTTTTTACCCTTTGACACATTATCTGCAATAATTTCCCCATCACTGATTTCGATAATACGATCGGCTCTTTTAGCCACCTGCATATCATGCGTTACGATAATAATAGTGCGCCCTTCTTGATGAAGCTCATCCAAAATACGCAAGACTTCTTGACCACTGTGTTTATCTAAAGCACCGGTTGGCTCATCGGCAAGAATAACCTCCGCATTATTCATCAATGCTCGCGCAATAGATACCCGTTGCTGCTGCCCCCCTGAAAGCTGATTAGGACGATGATTGATTCGCTCTCCCATCCCTAAGCGTATTAACAAGTCCTGAGCACGTTTTTTTCTTATATCTGGTGCATAGCCTGCATAAATAGCTGGAATTTCAACATTGCCAAGTGCGGTTAATTCATTCAACAAGTGATAGCGCTGAAAAATAAAGCCAAAATGATTGCGTCGTAAAGCGGACAATTCATCAGCAGAAAGAGAAGCTATTTCTTTTCCAGAAATCCAATAACGACCAGAACTTGGTCGATCAAGACAGCCTAGAATATTCATCAATGTGGACTTTCCAGAACCAGAAGCCCCCACAATTGCCACCATTTCACCACGCTTAATGGTCAAATTGATATCCTTTAAGACAGTGACAAATGTTTCACCCGCAGGAAATGTGCGCACAATATTTTCTAAAACGAAAACAGCATCTGCTTTTTCTGCTTTCATGACTTAATTCTCATCTTCACTGTGTTCATCAGGGATTTCTGGCATCACACCATCGCGCGAATCGGTAATAACCACATCCCCCTCATCAAGCCCTGAAACAATCTCTGCCATCACTTTATTATTAAGCCCTACGGTCACTTGTTTTGCCACCACTTTATTTTCCCCCACCAACAGTGAAACCCATGCTTTGCCCTCTTTTGTTTCATCACGCAAAGCATCACTTGGAACCAGCAAAACATTCTGAGCACGTCCTAAAATAATATGCACTTGAGCAGTCATATAAGTTCGCAAAAAGTTGTCTTTATTATCAACATGCACAACCCCATTATAATAAATCGCCGACGAGACAAGAGAACTAGAACCTCCCATACCAGGGTTAATACTCACATCAGCACGAATGGATTCAGGAGCCGGATCAACCCTTTCTAGCGTTCCCTCATAACGACGATTTGAATTGCCTAATACCGTAAAATAAAGAGGTTGTCCGGCGCGAACTTTAAGAATGTCAGCTTCCGAAATTTGTGCTTTGACTGTCATCTTTGACAAATCGCCTAAAATAACAATTGTAGGCGCAGACTGAACAGCATTAACATTCTGACCTTCTTCAACAACTGTTGCCAAAACCGTTCCCGCTGAAGGAGCAGTTATCCGCGTATAACTGAGATTAACCTCTGCACTCTCCACATCAATTTGGGCTTGTACAATCTGTTGACGCAATTGAGCAATTTGTGCTTCGCGTATTTTCACCTGTGTCACTGCATCATCAAGATTAGCTTTTGAAATTGCATGCGATTCGATCATTTTTTTCTGCCGCGCTAAATTTTTCTGTGCAAGAGAAAGATAAGCTTCTTGTTCCACTAAATTTGCATGATAATGAGATAAGGCTGCTTTTTTTCTTTTCAGATCATTTTCTTGGTCTGTAGGATCAATTTCTGCCAAGAGATCTCCCTCTTTGACAACACTGCCCGGAAAAACGCGCATGGAAATCACCCGCCCCGTAGCACGCGCTCCAACCGCTACCAACCGATAAGGACGCACAAGCCCAGAAGCTAAAACACTTTCCTCAATATCACCACGCTTTACCACAGCGGTCATATACGTTGGTGTGGGTGTTCCAAAAAAAACAGAGCGTAACCACAAAAAAATGATAATAATGAAGAGAGAAAGAAGAAAGAACGAAAGCTTTTTGCGTTTTGTAATGAAATTTTTGATGAAACTTTTTTTCATTGCCCTACCTTTGCAAGTGAATGGGAAACACCATCAACAACTTCCGGACGTGACACATCAACGACACCATCCCATCCACCCCCTAATGCTTTCATCAGAGCAATATATTGGGTAGCTAAAGCAATGCGGCTATCTTTAAGTGCCATTTGCGCAGAATAATAGGAACGATCAGCATTTAATAATTCAAGAAAACTGGTATTGCCATTTTCAAAAAGGCTTCGTGAAAGTTGTAAAGAATGCAGGAAAGCTTTATTTGCAACAACAAGTTTTTCAAGGCGCTGATGTTCCTTTGTTAATCTCACGAGTGCATTTTCAACATCTTCTAAAGCGCCCAATACAGCCGCCCGATAAGTAATAAAAGCCTGATCACGCTGTGCCCGTGCCATCGCCACAGAGGCAACAATCTGTCCTCCATTAAAGAAGGGGAAACGAAGACTAGGGCCAAAAGACCAGCCAATGGTTGAACTTTTCCATAATTGATCTATTGTGGTTGCTGCTGTTGAAATATTCCCTGTTAAAGTGAGAGATGGATAACGTTCTGCCTCACGCTGACCAATGCGTGCTGTTGCTTGTGCATATTGGCGCTCTGCACGTCGTAAATCTGGACGTGATAACAAAATATCTGCCGGAATTCCTGCTGGTATTGGCCATTGTGGTTGCGGAATTTTCACGTGTTTGGCATTTTTTTGCAAAAGATCCTTTAAAGCCGTAGGCACATGACCGGTTAAGACGGAAAGGCGATGCATACTCATGGCCACATTTGCTTCCATCTGAGAGATATCGGCTTCTGTATTAGCCATTTGCGCTTTTGCATTTGAAACATCAAGCTCAGAAATATCACCTGCTGTTAATTTTGCTTGCATCAATTCATATGTTCTGCGTTGTGTCGCAGCGATTTGCCGCACAATCAACAACTTTTGTTGCCAACCACGCATTTGAACATAATTTGTTGCCACCTCTCCTAACAATATGACCATGGTAGCACGCATATCTTCCACGGTTGCTTCAAGACCATACTGTGCGGCTTCAACGCCTCGCTTATGCCCTCCAAAAAAATCAAGCTCCCAACTCGCATCAAGTCCACTACGATATTGGTTCAATGTATCAGATTGTTTAGATCCGCTACGGGTTCCTGAAATTGTATTTGACGCATTTGGCAACAAAGATCCCACCACTTGCCCTAAACTCGCACGCGCCTCACGAACCCGGGCTTTGGCAACGGCCACATCATTATTTCCAGAAATTGCCTGATCCATTAATGCATTTAAAACTGGATCATTTAAACACCGCCACCATCCTGCAAGGGAAATTGAACGCTGAGACGTCTGTTCAGACTGCTGTCCCCATCGAGATGGAACAGAAAAAGATGTCTTATGATAATTTGGCCCCACCATACATCCAGACAAAAGAAAACAAAGCAAGACACTAGAAAATAATCTGCGAGAAGTGCCCCTTTTGAGATTTTTGATATCCATCTAGTCTCCCGCATTCTTTCAGAATCATTATGTAATATTAATACTTTATTTACCTGTTATTTCAAAATTAACGTGAAAAATCAAATACAGTTTGCACAGGAATATGATCTGAAGGACGTTCCCATCCGCGCGCATCACGAAAAGTCGAAAGATCGGCCACAAAAGGAGCTAAATCTGAAGAAGACCAAACATGATCAAGCCGCCGCCCATAATCCGTAAAGGCCCAATCGCGAGCACGATAACTCCACCATGTATAAAGTTTAGTAGGAACAGGGATATGCAACCGCATGAGATCAACCCATCCGCCCTGACAACACAAATCTTGTAAACGCTCGGTTTCAATGGGTGTATGGCTTACAACCTTCAACAATTGCTGATGAGACCAAACATCTTCTGCTAAAGGAGCAATATTCAAATCACCCAGCAAAAGAGAAGACATCCCCTTTTCCTGATCGGCGCGAAAAAAAGACATTTCTTCCAAAAAATCAAGCTTATGACGAAATTTTTCATTCACATGAGCGTCAGGAATATCGCCCCCAGCAGGAACATAAAAATTATGAATCCGCATCAATTTACCATGAGCTTCCACAATCACTGAGATATAGCGACAATCTTGGTTTTGACAAAAGAAACGCTTATTCACCTTTTTAAAAGGCAAACGAGAAACAATCGCCACCCCATTATACGATTTTTGTCCATTCAGTGCGATATGCTTATATCCTGCTGCTTCAAAAGCCTCCACGGGAAATAAAGCATCGGGACATTTTGTTTCCTGTAGGCATAAAACATCGGCAGGAAAGAATTTCAAATACTGAAAAACCTGTGCAAGGCGCAAACGAATAGAGTTAATATTCCAAGTCGCAATACGAAAGAACATCTGTTTCAATCCCAATGACGTGACACTGTTGCTTCATTTTTTTGAGGGAAGTGTAAACATGCCCTGAACAAAACGAACGCCTGTTCGTACATTCATAATCTGCACAGTCGTTTCCAA
Organism: Bartonella sp. AU15XJBT; assembly: GCF_028618615.1. Classification (NCBI taxonomy): domain Bacteria; kingdom Pseudomonadati; phylum Pseudomonadota; class Alphaproteobacteria; order Hyphomicrobiales; family Bartonellaceae; genus Bartonella; species Bartonella sp. AU15XJBT. The sequence goes on along the minus strand of NZ_JAQITG010000003.1, from coordinate 17,618 downwards.
GTTTTGTTGGTCAACAATTGTCCACTGCCGCAAAGCAAAGCTTTTAGAATCAAAAACCATTCTTATTTGCCCCGCCCCAATCGTTTTATCACGCAGAACAATCGTTACTGCCCCTGGATCTTCGCGAAATGCCAACAAACGCCCAGACGATACGTCAATTTTATCATCCAACAAAAACTTCATTGGCGTTTGTGAAAGTTGTGAAAAGTTCCAAGTATTTAAAGCCCTATTGTTAATGCCCACGAATTGACCATCTGCAATGATTTGTAAAGGCATTTTCTTGTAAATAAAGCGAATTTTCCCTGGACGCTCAAGATAAAATGTTCCTTGAGACATTTTCCCCTTTGGACTAAATTGAATAAAGTCACCTGTCATTGTTTTGATTGCCGCAAAGTGGTTGGCAACATTTTGCGCTTTTGCCACCTTATTGGATACTTGCGAAAAAGCAGGAAAAGTTAAACACCAAAAGACAATAATCCCCACAAACCCAAAGACTCTTCTTTGTGGTAAAAAAGACGTTTTCATAAAAAATGCTCCCAAACAATATCGAATTGACTTTATCATTTATAATTAAGCCATCAATGATGAATAAATACCCTGCTTTATAAGATAAAGATATTGTTTGAAAAAATTATCAAAAGATTTTTCAAAAGCGTTCTTCTTCGGCAGGAACTAAAATTTCTCGTTTGCCTGCATGATTTGCTGAACGAACGATGCCTTCTTCTTCCATCCTCTCAATCAATGTCGCGGCACGATCATAACCAATACCTAAACGGCGTTGAATATAAGAGGTTGAAGCCTTACCATCACGAAGCACAACTGCAACAGCTTGGCTATAAGGCTCATCTGCTAAAGAAAAAGCCAAAGAAACATCCTTCTTTATTTCTTGCAATCTCTTACGGTATCGTTTCCAAACAATCAGTCTGCTTTTAAATTTCAGAAAGCATCCCAATTTTCTACTTTTTTTGCCAATTTTCTAAACGCACAATATATTCTTTCCCGCCCCTAATCTTTGAAGCAATATGCATGATAGTTAATACACCAACGGATTAAATATATTGTTCACGAACCTGAAAGTTCTTTTAAGGAGTAAAAACGTTTTTTTAACTTCCTCCCCACCAAAAAGAATAAAAATTTTCAACCTATCCGGTCTGTAAATAGTTTGGAGTTTAGCAGGTTTTACTTGGCTTTCCACCCCATATAATTCATCTTCCATAAGGCTCGACAGACAAGCCTTACCCTAAAAGCAGACCACAAACCATATAGCGCAACTGATTTGTTCGTGAGATCAAATTATGAGAACAGCAAAAACACTGAAATATCAAGCCTTGCATGCCTTTATATCTCCACGCTCCCAATGACCCTATTTTACATCAAAAAATTGATTTATAATGATAAATCATCATTTTTAACTGAAATCATAGCACCAAATACAGTAAGATCCTCTCATCACATACTCTCTCATATTGAATCAATTCCAATCATTTGCTTGCACATTACAAACAAGGTTAGCGTGTGAATAAAGTTATATAAGATAAAGAAAAAACCTTATGAAGAGTCTCAAGCGCCAAGGCGCTATCGCAATATTGAGAGCTCGTATATGATGATGCGGGCTTTCTACAGTGCAATAGAACCAACACCTGCTTTTACAAAATATGATTAAAAAAACGATTATAAAGATTTTTCAAAAGCGTTCTTCTTCGGCAGGAACTAAAATTTCTCGTTTGCCTGCATGATTTGCTGGACTAATGATACCTTCTTCTTCCATCCTCTCAATCAATGTTGCAGCACGGTTATAACCAATACCTAAACGGCGTTGAATATAAGAGGTTGAAGCCTTACGATCACGAAGAACAATAGCAACAGCTTGACTATAGGGATCATCTGCTGAAGGAGAAGCCGAAGAAACATCCGTATCATCCTCTTCAACGTCTTGGGTAATTATTTCCAAATAATCAGGACGTGCTTGCGCTTTGAGATGTGCAACAACCTGCTCCACTTCATCATCCGCAACAAAAGGTCCATGCACACGCTGAATACGCCCTCCTCCCATCATAAAGAGCATATCTCCTTGTCCCAATAATTGCTCGGCGCCCTGTTCGCCTAGAATCGTTCGACTATCGATTTTTGAACTCACGGAAAAAGAAATGCGTGTAGGAAAATTGGCTTTAATCGTCCCAGTAATAACATCGACAGAAGGACGCTGTGTCGCCATAATCACATGGATACCGGCGGCACGTGCCATTTGTGCTAAACGTTGAACCGCGCCTTCAATATCTTTACCAGCGACCATCATCAAATCAGCCATTTCATCAATAATGACAACAATATAGGGCATAGGACTAAAATCAAGTGTTTCTGTCTCATAAAGAGGCTCACCAGTATCGTGATCAAAGCCCACTTGAATTGTGCGCACCATTGTCTCTCCTTGACCTTCCGACTCCTTGAGACGTGCATTAAACCCATCGATATTGCGAACGCCAAGTTTTGACATTTTACTGTAGCGCTCTTCCATTTCACGAACAGCCCATTTAAGTGCAGTCACTGCTTTTTTAGGATCTGTCACCACGGGTGTTAATAAATGGGGAATGCCATCATAAACCGAAAGTTCAAGCATTTTCGGATCCACCATAATAAGGCGACATTGTTCAGGCGTCATACGATAAAGCAATGATAAAATCATTGTATTAATAGCAACAGACTTTCCCGATCCTGTTGTACCGGCAACCAAAAGATGCGGCATTTTTGCTAAATCCGCAATAACAGCTTCCCCCCCGATTGTTTTGCCCAAAGCAAGCCCTAGCTTTGCTTTGCTTTCAACAAATTCCTGTGCTTGCACAATCTCTCTTAAATAAACCATCTCACGCTTTGCGTTGGGCAATTCTATTCCAATCACATTGCGCCCTGGAACCACAGCAACACGCGCAGAAATCGCACGCATCGAGCGCGCAATATCATCTGCCAGACTAATAATACGAGAAGACTTAATGCCAGCAGCCGGTTCAAATTCATATAAAGTGACCACGGGTCCAGGACAAGCAGCTATAATTTTTCCTTTGACCCCAAAATCTAACAAAACCCCTTCAAGTTCCTGAGAATTTTCTTTTAAAGCAGCAGGAGAAAGTTTTGCATCCCGAACCGCGGGTGGTGGAACCGATAGGTAATCCAAAAGTGGAAGAACAAAACCACCATTTGAAGAAACTGTTAAAGACTTTCGGCTTTTAACAGAAGAAGCATGGGCTTTATTTTGACTTTCCTCACACTGTTCTTTTTCGCCCAAAAACGTTGGTTCAATCCGATCAAATGACTTGCCTTGCCCTTTACTCTGAGAACGCCTTTTGCAACAGAAAAAACGAAAAAAACGCGCTTGTAAAAAATAAAAAAGATGTAAAAGAGCACCAAAAGTTGTCGCAAAAAAACCATGCTTCTCACGATCATCCTCTGCGGCATATTCCACATCTTCTTCCATCTCAAAGACCGGATCAACAATTTGGTTTTTTGGAATGTTTTTTTCTTTTCTTTTCTTCGTTTGACGCCGCCATATCACATTGCCAGAAAAAGCAGCAATGAAAAAACCTAAAAGGATAAAAACAACACTGAAAAGCACCATATAAAATGGAGAAAGAAAAAGAGGAAAAATTGAAGAAGCAACACTTAAAGCTTTATCTCCTAAAACCCCTCCCAATCCCATTGGCAATGGCCAATAAGTAACAGAAGCAACAGGCGTCATAAGGGCAAAAGCCATTAAAAAACAAATCGTTGATACCACCCACAAAAAAAAGCGCAAAGTCAAATTGTAGATATTCTTTTGTGCCAACAAAAGAAAAGACCAAAATAATGGCGGCAACAAAACAGCAAGACCTGCTAAGCCAAAAAACTGCATAATAAAATCTGAAAAAATCGCTCCCAGCCATCCCATAAGGTTTGTAACCTCATTTGTACTTGCATGGGTTAAAGAGGGGTCAGCAACATTCCACGTCGCCAAAGCAAACACACAAAAAATAATAAAGCCCAAAAGCCCAAGGCCAATGAAAACGCCTATCTGGCGCAAAAACATCTCAACAAGCGGAAAACCTTGAGAATCTCGCGCTTCTAATGAATCATAAGGAGAAGAACTTCGGTGCATCCATCAATTCCAAATACAAAACTTTCATATTTAAAGAGCTATAACCTCCTCCCTCTCCTAAAAAAGGACGAAGCTTACACCCAGTGCCGATCTGTAAACAGTCATCTGTCAACAATCTAACTTCTTAATCTAACGCGTTATACTTTCTTCCCACTTCATATTGTTCATACCACCACCCTAAGGAACAATCCTTCATAAAGCACGAAAAAAGCCTACCTTGAATATTTATTACACGAACAACAAAAAAACACCTCACATGTAAAGTTTTACATAGGTTGTACAATTTACCACCAACCCTATCACCCTCCTAAACAGAAGGCTATCTACACCATGGTAACATCAAAATATTAATACCGTTTTAACCATCACGAATAAACACAACTTTTATCTATCATCCTCAATGTCCCCCTTTAGGACAAGCATATTAAAGAACATTCATGCAAATTAAAAAATACACTCCCATCTTTGACTAATTTTAGTTTTCTTTTCTATCAACCAAGTGTAAAAAGAGTTGAAGAGGACATTCAAAAAAGGCTGATCCGATAAATTTGTAAAGTGAGTCACACAACTAAAGCAAAAGAGCTCTAAAACACTCATCTGTCATCAGATTGACACCCACATCCAAAGAGAAGCCTCATCTTTGTAAAGCAGGGAGAAAAGTAAAAATTAAAATATTGTAGATAATTTGAAAAAAATATTCTTTATTAACAGCGAGCAAACTTTAAACAATGGAAGAAGCCCCGTAAATAATGGAAGAAGCATTGTGTATTCTAATCACCATAAAGATGTAAAAACCAATAAAGAAATAAAATCCGATAAAATCAAACAATGTGATCTTCTCATTGCAGGGGGAGCGGCTGTCGGTTTAACACTGGCAATAGCACTCAAGCAAACAGCCCCTAATCTGAAAATAAAAATCGTTGATGCTGCTCCACAAGGAGATATTCCTGCTTCTAACATACGAACCATTGCCCTTGCTGCTGCTTCTGTTCGTATGTTAAAACAATTGCAATGTTGGGACTCTATCAAACTCTATGCGCAACCCATTCACTCCATGATCATCACAGATACAAGCACAAGTGATCCTGTCAAACCAACTCTTTTAACATTCGAAGGCGACATTACCCCCGGTGAACCCTTTGCGACTATGGTAGAACATAGAGAACTCATCAACACTTTAAAAAAACGTGTCAAAGATCTCGATATCCCTGTTATGGCAAATACGCGTGTCATTGATTTTCATCAAGACAACCAACACACAACTGTCACTTTAAATAATGAAGAGGTCTGGCAAACAAAATTGCTTATTGCAGCCGACGGAGCCCATTCGAAATTACGCCAAAAAGCGGGTCTTAAAAACTTTTCTCATGCCTATAAACAAACAGCAATCATCTGCACAGTTGAACATGAAAAACCCCATAATGGTCAAGCAATTCAACATTTTTTACCTGCCGGCCCTTTCGCTCTTCTCCCTCTCAAAGGTAACCAATCCGCTATTGTATGGAATGAAGACCATAAAACTGCGCAATATTATCTCAAAGCTGATGCCCTTATTTTTGAAACAGAACTCGAAAGACGCATTGGTCATCGATTAGGAAAACTCTCTTGGAATGGTGAACGTCAAGCTTTTCCCCTAAACCTTTCTTTAACACGTCAATGTATTAAGCCCCGTTTTGCCCTCATTGGAGATGCTGCCCATACCATCCACCCCCTTGCAGGACAAGGACTCAATTTAGGTTTACGTGATAGCGCGGCCCTCGCTGAAGTGATTATTGAAACAGCACGACTAGGTCTTGACATTGGCTCCCTCAGCGCTTTAGAGCGCTATCAAAGCTGGAGACGTTTTGAAATTGTCCGTATGGCTTTAAGCAATGATTGGCTTAATAAACTCTTTTCTAACGATAGCCTTCTCTTACGGATGCTTCGCGATACCGGTCTTGGAATCGTCAATCAAGCGCCAAAAATAAAAAAATATTTCATTCAAGAAGCTGCTGGACTTACCCCAAATGCTCCCCGTCTCTTACACGGTTTCCCGCTTTAAGCAAAAAATTCATACCCTTTCACTTTTTACAACCTTTGGCTTCTTTCTTCCCCCTCAAAGAACAAAAACTCCCTTTCAATCCGCACTGTAAACAGTCCGGATTCTTATCACGTAGCTTTCCCTTGACTTCCCCTCCCCGTATTTCACTTAACGATAAGGCAAGCCAAGCAAGCTATACTTTAAGAATATTCACACACACTGAAAAAATATATCACGAAAGCAATCTTATCACACTTCAAATAACGCTATTTCACGGCATAACAAAATACACAAGACTTTCTTTATCAAACCAGCTTTGACTTACAATGAATACTTCATCGTTCTCTTGTTAAATGAGAGAGCTGAAGATCATAAAAATACCCTCATTTCCAATCTCTCTCCTGTTGAAGCCATCAAAATCACCCTTTACATGCCACAAATGAGACTAGCATATAGATAAAAAATGATTGAAGATAAGGAATCAAAGCCTCTCATGCCACCTCCCTTGCACCAAGGACTATCGCGAAACATTGAACATTAGCAAAGTGTATAATGGCGCAGACTTTTATACTTTATTATTGAAATAAAAATGATGGTGCAGAATAGATTTGATATGATAATAGGGATTTTTACATTGTATTGTTTTAGCAGCGCCATAAAATAGGCTTAGTGGCATTGGAAAATATTTTTTAAAAAGCATGTAAATTGGCACACAAGTATACTCCGTTTAGGGTATTCTGTTTCTCAAACAAGTCTTTTAATTTATATGAATATGCCACAATTAAAAAAAATCTCATATATAGCAAAGTATTCCGTACTCTACACCATCACACACAATTGCAAACGTGTATATTACCCTCTACCCTGACCATACAAAAAAACAAACGAAAGTAAAAAATAATCCAATCTTTTTATTTTCAATGCACCTTTTATTCATAAAGGCCCATAAATGAATTTTAATCACAGACACTTCAAAACGTGTCACAAAATCCTATTAAAACCCTCACCCGCCATAGAAAATTTTCATTTTCCATACGCTCACTCATCTCAATCGTACGAACGATAAATAAAGCGAATAACTCACATATATAATCTTACAGAAAAAAGACTCAACAAATTCCATAACATCAAAGTCTTATTCTACAGAACAGTATTGCAAAAATATAAGAATATTAATTTATCAACATATTGATTAATAAATTTATTATTTTACATATTAGGTTAGAATCAAACAACAAATCAATTTATAATGATAATTTATCGTTACTCAGAATCCTGAATACCGTAAGATCTCTCATTTCAAATCCCTCTCCTATTGAAGCAATAAAAAGCACGCCTCTTGCACGTCACAAACGAGTGGGCCATATGGGTAAAACTGTTGAAGAAAGGACTAAAAATGCCTCTTATGAACCGTCTCAATTACCAAGGACTGTCACAACATTGGGGCTGGCAAATATAAAAATAGTATTGCTCCTGATACAATAAATTCTTCTGATTTCAACCCTTTTTGTAAAGAATCAGTAAACCACTTAGTTGCACAGACTAAAAAGAGCAACGCTGAGTAAAACTATAAAAAAGAAGTAAAACGTCCCCCTCTCTCAAAATGCCAAAAGCAGTTATAACACTTTAAGCTAGCAAGCATAATAATGATGCCAGCTTATGACAACAATACCTTTTGCATTTAGATACATTTGTCCATACTTTCTAGCATTTTATCTGGCACCTTAATAGATTAATACATCTATTCAGTATTTTTATAAAATCAAATTAGCAAAAAGAGCCTACTTCTTGCACTCACATCTCTTGATATTCCCTTACCTTATAAATATCGCACATGTGTTATGTTACTTCGAGTTCATCAAGTGTATACCCATTCTCCAACCACTCTTTAATCCACTTCGGTCTCCGTCCACGCCCATTCCATAATTCCCATTGGTTATTGGGGTTCCTATAATGACGCTCTTTGCTCACAAGATCAGCGATATCAATTCCATGGGTATTAGCAATTTCAAGAATTTTTCGTCGTGCATTTTGCTTTTCCTTTGCTTGCCGTTTTTTCAATTCCACATCAATTTGTGTACGCATCTCTTGTAGTTCATCAAAATTCATATTTTTGAGATCATTCACCTTAATTACTCCCCTTGCAAAAAAGAATTGCCCTTTGCCATATTTTAAACACAATTATAGACAATTTTCGTCTATTTATTATCAAAATTAAAATTACGATACATATATCACTTTGACGGAGATGTGTTTTGTACCACAAAGAACTATTTATTTGTGTCCCAGCTTCCACCACTGCATCCTTTTTCAGTTTAGTTGCTGAAATTAAAAAGTGCAGTGCACAAATGCCATCACACCTCCCTGACTCTTATGAATCAGTAGTCAAAAGTAAATATAAATTACCACTCTATAAACTATGGCAATATGCAACAAAGAACAAGCCCTCTCCCTATAATGATGGTATCGTTCATTATAACAATAAGAGATACTCTCAAATACAACGGATTTTCACTTCGTATAAATGTTCTTTAAATTTTTTTTTGCAACGAGAAAACTATATAGAACAAGCAACTTCAAGAGGTTCCCAAAGATCATTATTGTTTAAAAGTCGCATTTTTTTCCGTCATCCCAATAATATTGGTTGGCATAATCTGCTCTATTTTATACCACACATCGATCTTATTTCTTGGATATTCATATGTATTAGAGATCTTCTTAGAAAAGAAGAAAATAATAAATACAAGGAATCTTCTAAGCGAAACAATTCCGTATTTCAAATTTATAAAATCAAGAAACAGCGACAAAAAGCACCAAACAGAATTGGCATTTATATAAACAAAATTCTTCATAATAAGGTGTATTGCTAATGATTTTTCTAGATTTCACAATGTTTGCTGCTGCATACATGCCCAATACCCCCAATCCTGTATTTTCTACTCTCATCGAACAAAGAGCACGGGATAACGTTCATATAACAGATAAGAATGATAAATTATTCCGTCAATTATCTCTGCTTAAAGAAGAAACCGCAATAATTAAGCAGTTTAAACAAAATAGACATAATTTTGACGCAATCTTTAAGCAAATTGATGTTGAAAATATGAAATGGCTTTCTTTTTTTGGGTCATTTGACTTTTGCAGAAATCTTGCAGCTGTACAAAACACTTTGACTTACTGCTATGAACAAAAAACATCAAAGTATATCTTTGAAAAGGCGACATTGCAGTCTGTGCTAAGTTTTTACAGCACAGAAAATTTAAGCAGTGGTACCGATACACAGACGATTACTTCATATATCGGAGAAGGAGCTGTTGCACGAAGAGATAAAGATTTGCAAGAGCCTGTAAGGCTTAAAAAAGAAGAACCAAAACAGGCAACTAAAGTAGATTCTCTTCCTCTTTCTTTATGGGGATTAGAGGATGCGTTTACACATAAAGAAAGTAGCAGCCGTGATGCTTTTGCCACGGGAGATTCTTCTTCACCGACAAAGCAGCTAAATTGATGACTGATATTTTCACGAATGGAAACTAGAATTTTGATAGGATGGTATAATGAAAGCTAGATAAGAAAATATTAAAGCTCTAATTAGTAAGATTGGATAAAATCTCTTCTAATTGAGGGCAAAAAAATGAAAATGATAGAACAAAACAGCGTTGACATAGCATTTAGTCAGAGAGCAGCACGTGAAATTACAGTTGTGATGCGCTCAGAAAGAGAATGGTATTTTACGTTTGTTGCCGATGATCCAATCACCGGAAAACCCAATAAATATACATTACTTACACAAAGAGGAAAACTAAGAACTTGGGCTGATCCAAAATATCTCTTTAAATTTCTTCATGAAAGAGGGGTTATTTGTGGGAGTTTTAATCTTAATCAGGATAAAGAACATGAAACAATTAAATATTCTTCACACAACAGCTCGTAATAAAATTGCTGCGTTTTCTGCAGCTTTAACTGTGTTTTTTATGGGTAATTCTGCTTATGCCCAAGCCCAAGTGAAAACTTTAAAAAATGCAGAGACAGCTCTAAAGGGTTTACAAGACGATATTCAGAAAATTATCCCTATCGCTGCTGCTATTATACTTTTGTGTTTAGCAATTGGTTATGCAGGACGCTATATCGGAAAAGACACATTTGTGCGGTGGGCAATCGGTGTTGTCATCGCTGGTTCTGCAGCCCAACTTGTTTCACTGCTATTTAAAACAACGTAATAACGGCATTAATTATAAATAATAAATACAATATGTTGATACATACCAAAATGTTATCTAGAATTTTAATTAAGAGTAAAAAATGCAAAAATTAATTAGTCTTCAATCGAAAAGTAGCAACAAAATCGCCGTAATTTCTGCAGCTATAACTGCGTTCTTTATGGATAATTCTACTTATGCTGCAGCGGCAACTTTGAAACATGCAGAGGGCGCTCTAACAAAGTTACAGACAGACTTAAAAGTAATTATTCCTATCGCTGCTGCTATTATACTTCTGTGCTTAGCAATTGGTTATGCAGGACGCTATATCGGAAAGGATACATTTGTACGGTGGGCAATCGGTGTTGTCATCGCTGGTTCTGCAACCCAACTTGTTACACTGCTATTTACAACACCGTAATAAGGGCATTAATTACAAATAATAAAATACAATATGTTTATTCATACAAAAATGTTATCTAGAATTTTAATTAAGAGTAAAAAATGCAAAAATTAATTAGTTTTCAATCGAAAAGTAACAACAAAATCACCGCAATTTCTGCAGCTATAACTGCGTTCTTTATGACACATCCTGTGTGCGCTCAAGCTCAAACAGCTAAAGTTTTAACAAATGCAGAGACAGCTCTAAAGGGTTTACAAGGCGATATTCAGAAAATTATCCCTATCGCTGCTGCTATTATACTGTTGTGCTTAGCAATTGGTTATGCAGGGCGCTATATCGAAAAGGACACTTTTGTACGGTGGGCAATCGGTGTTGTCATCGCTGGTTCTGCAGCCCAACTTGTTACACTGCTATTTAAAACAGCGTAATAACGGCATTAATTATAAATAATAAATACAATATGTTGATACATACCAAAATGTTATCTAGAATTTTAATTAAGAGTAAAAAATGCAGAAATTAATTAGTCTTCAATCGAAAAGTAACAACAAAATCACCGCAATTTCTGCAGCTATAACTGCGTTCTTTATGGATAATTCTGCTTATGCTGCAGCGACAACTTTGAAACATGCAGAGGATGCTCTAGGAAAGTTACAGGCAGACATTCAAGCAATTATCCCTATCGCTGCTGCTATTATACTTTTGTGTTTAGCAATTGGTTATGCAGGACGCTATATCGGAAAAGATACATTTGTACGGTGGGCAATCGGTGTTGTCATCGCTGGTTCTGCAGCCCAACTTGTTTCACTGCTATTTAAAACAACGTAATAACGGCATTAATTATAAATAATAAATACAATATGTTGATACATACAAAAATGTTATTTAGAATTTTAATTAAGAGTAAAACATGCAAAAATTAATTAGTCTTCAATCAAAAAGTAACAACAAAATCGCCGTAATTTCTGCAGCTATAACTGCGTTCTTTATGGATAATTCTACTTATGCTGCTGCAGCGGCAACTTTGAAACATGCAGAGGATGCTCTAACAAAGTTACAGAAAGACATTCAAGCAATTATTCCTATCGCTGCTGCTATTATACTTCTGTGCTTAGCAATTGGTTATGCAGGGCGCTATATCGGAAAAGACACTTTTGTGCGGTGGGCAATCGGTGTTGTCATCGCTGGTTCTGCAGCCCAACTTGTTTCACTGCTATTTACAACACCGTAATAAGGGCGTTAATTACAAATAATAAATACAATATGTTTATTCATACGAAATTGTTATCTAGAATTTTAATTAAGAGTAAAACATGCAAAAATTAATTAGTCTTCAATCGAAAAGTAACAACAAAATCACCGCAATTTCTGCAGCTATAACTGCGTTCTTTATGGATAATTCTGCTTATGCCAAAGCGAGCGTTTTAACAAATGCAGAGAGCGCTTTAACAAGTTTACAAGAGGATATTCAGAAAATTATTCCTATCGCTGCTGCTATTATACTGTTGTGCTTAGCAATTGGTTATGCAGGGCGCTATATCGAAAAGGACACTTTTGTACGGTGGGCAATCGGTGTTGTCATCGCTGGTTCTGCAGCCCAACTTGTTACACTGCTATTTAAGCCATAACGGCATTAATTATAAATAATAAAATACAATATGTTTATTCATACGAAATTGTTATCCAAAATTTTAATTAAGAGTAAAAAATGCAAAAATTAATTAGTCTTCAATCGAAAAGTAACAACAAAATCGCTACAATTTCTGCAGTTATAACTACATTCTTTATGAATCATTCTGCTTATGCCCAAGCCCAAGCAACCGTTTTAACAAATGCATCGAAAGCTCTAACAGATTTACAGACAGATATTAAAATAATTATCCCTATCGCTGCTGCTATTATACTTCTGTGTTTAGCAATTGGTTATGCAGGGCGCTATATCGGAAAAGACACTTTTGTGCGGTGGGCAATCGGTGTTGTCATCGCTGGTTCTGCAACCCAACTTGTTACACTGCTATTTAAAACAACGTAATAATGACATTAATTACAAATAGATAAATACAATATGTTTATTCATACGAGATTGTTATCTAGAATTTTAATTAAGAGTAAAAAATGCAAAAATTAATTAGTCTTCAATCGAAAAGTAACAACAAAATCGCTACAGTTTCTGCAACATTAACTGTGTTTTTTGTGAGTAATTCTGTATGTGCTCAAAACGCAAGCGTTTTAACAAATGCATCAACAGCTCTAACAAATTTACAGGCAGACATTAAAGCAATTATTCCTATCGCTGCTGCTATTATACTTTTGTGTTTAGCAATTGGTTATGCAGGACGCTACATCGGAAAGGATACATTTGTACGGTGGGCAATCGGTGTTGTCATCGCTGGTTCTGCAGCCCAACTTGTTACACTGCTATTTAAGCCATAACGGCATTAATTACAAATAATAAGACACGATACGTTTATAAGGTGAGCAATTGACATTATTTTATTATTGCGGGCTCTACAACCTAACCTTCTTTAATGTTATTGAAAGGTAATCTATAAGTTAGTATAATACGTAATGGTTTTAATATCCGTCGATTATAAAACTGTACCAGTAATAATGTAGCCATACTGAAAAAAGGAATATTATTTATAGCAACTTTAATTAAAAGGGGATAAAAGATATGAAAAAATCAAATACGCTTCGAGTAGAAACATGCAACAAGATTAATGTTATTGTTATCACTTCAATGATGTACTTAATATCTCAATCTGCATATGCTCAAACGGAAACAAAGAGCTTAGATGTTTTCATAGGGATGCAATATGGATTAAGTATACTTATTCCTATCGTTGCTGCCATCATTCTTTTATTACTTTTGCTTATTTATATATTCCGCATCATTGCAAAAGCGACATTTAGGCGATGGGCATTCAGCGTTATTATTGCTGGTGCAGCTTTCTATATTAGCCACATATTATTTCACCTCCAGTGACAAGAGCACTTCATGAAATCACAAGAAAACAAAGAATTCCCCCTATTCAAAGGAGCAACACGTGTTCCAACGATTTGGGGTGTACCCATGATGCCATTCATTGTTATGGTTATGGGGGTCGCTGTTATTGCCATGACAATAAGTATCTTTTTGTGGATTATAGCTCCACCATTATGGTTCATTATGGTGCAAATAACTAAAAACGATGATAAGGCATTTCGTATCTGGTGGTTATGGATCGATACTAAATTTCGCAATCGCAATAAAGGTTTTTGGGGCGCATCAAGTTATAGTCCCTCTGACTATAGTAAAAGGAGATAAACATGACAGCTGTTGAAAGCAGCAAACGTCTCGCATCAGAGACACCCGTAAGCCTGTTTCTTCCCTATTCACATCATATTACAGATACGATTATCTCTACTAAGAATGCGGAATATTTGTCAATTTGGAAAATTGACGGACGTTCGCATCAAAGCGCTTCAGAAGAAGATATTTTTCAATGGACAAAAGAGCTTAACAATACTCTACGGGGTATTGCATCGGCTAATTTATCATTTTGGACACATATCGTGCGCCGCCGTGTTTATGAATATCCTGATTCAGCATTTGATCAAATGTTTTGCTATCAGCTTGATGAAAAATATCGGCAAAGCTTTTCTGGTTATAATTTGATGGTCAATGATCTGTATTTGACCGTCGTTTTCCAACCGATAGCGGATAAAATTATGTCGTTCTTTTCTAAACATGAGCGAGAAACGTTTGATCAAAAAAAGATGCGACAAGACTCATGTATCAAAGAACTCAATGACGTCAATCGTACTTTAGGTCAATCCTTAAAGCGTTATGGTGCAGAACTTCTTGGTTCTTATGAAAAAAATGGACATGTCTATTCTTCTGCACTTGAATTCCTGGGAATGCTTATCAATGGCGAATATCGCCCTATGCCAATTTGCTATGACCGTTTTGCTGACTACATGTCTATCAATCGACCATTTTTTTCAAAATGGGGTGCTCTTGGTGAGCTGCGCACAACCAGTGGAATACGTCGATTTGGAATGTTGGAAATTAAAGAATACGACGCAACGACCAAACCAGGACAACTGAATGTTTTGCTGGAAAGTGAATTCGAGTTCATATTGACCCAGAGCTTTTCGGTTCTCTCTCGACATGCTGCTAAAGACTATTTGCAGCGGCATCAGCGTAATCTTATTGATGCACGTGATGTAGCAACAAGCCAAATTGCACAAATTGATGAAGCACTAAATCAGCTTATCAGTGGACATTTTGTTATGGGGGAACATCATTGTACATTGACCATATATGGTGATACAATTCAACAAGTCCGCGACTATATGGCCAAAGCAAGTGCAGCATTATTAGATGTTGCGGTATTACCAAAACCTGTAGATTTAGCGATAGAAGCTGGCTATTGGGCACAACTTCCTGGCAATTGGAAGTGGAGGCCCCGCCCCGCCCCAATTACATCACTGAACTTTTTATCATTTTCATCTTTGCATAATTTTATGTCAGGAAAACCCACTGGCAATCCATGGGGACCAGCGGTCACCATTCTTAAAACAACCAGTAAAACACCGCTTTATTTTAATTTTCACGCCTCCAAACTTGAAGAGGATTCGACTGACAAGCGATTGCTGGGTAATACCGCGCTTATCGGACAATCTGGATCTGGTAAAACTGTACTGCTCGGCTTTTTGTTAGCACAAGCACAAAAATTTAAGCCGACAACTGTTGTTTTTGATAAAGATCGTGGTATGGAAATTGCCATTCGAGCGATGGGTGGAAGATATTTAACATTCAAGGCAGGTAGATCAAGTGGTTTTAATCCATTTCAACTTCCTCCCACACAAGACAATTTGATTTTTCTAAAACAATTTGTTAAAAAATTGGCAGAAGCAGGTGGCGAAGTTACACATCACGACGAGGAAGAAATTAACAAAGCTGTTACATCTGTTATGAGCAGTAACATTGACCCATCACTGCGTCGTTTATCTTTTCTGGTGCAATTTTTACCAAATCCACATTTAAGTGATTATAATGCACCCCCATCTGTTCACGCTCGCTTACTCAAATGGTGTGAAGGTGGTGATTATGGATGGTTATTCGATAATCCTCATGATGCTCTTGATCTTTCAACACATCAAATTTACGGCTTTGATATCACAGAATTCTTAGATAACCCAGAAACGCGTACTCCAGTGATGATGTATCTGCTTTACCGTACAGAAGGTATGATTAGCGGCCAGCGATTTATGTATATCTTTGATGAGTTTTGGAAACCATTGCAAGACCCATATTTTGAAGATTTAGCAAAGAATAAACAAAAGACTATTCGTAAACAAAATGGTATTTTCGTTTATGCAACACAAGAGCCTAGCGATGCTTTGGATAGTAATATTGCCAAAACACTCATTCAGCAATGCGCAACCTACATTTTTCTAGCCAACCCCAAAGCGAATTATGAAGATTACACAAAAGGTTTTAAACTAACAGACACCGAATTTGAACTCGTTAAAGGACTTGGTGAATTTAGTCGCCAGTTCCTCATTAAGCAGGGTGATCAATCTGCGCTTGCAGAGCTGAATCTGGGTAAATTCCATGTAACAAATGACGGAAAAACCATCGAGCATGACTTTAGTGATGAGCTCTTGGTATTATCAGGGACGCCGGATAACGCAGAATTAGCCGAAAGCATTATCGCAGAAGTTGGTGATGATCCGGCAATATGGTTACCAATTTTTTTACAGCACGCAAAAAATGACAGGAGGGAAACATGAAAAAACAGGTCATTTCAATAACAGTAGCAGTAACCTTAGGGCTTTCAAATCCAGCAATGGCTTGGGTTTGGGGCGCAGGAGCAGCGGATTTAGAAGCAACAGTTCCAACAACTTGGCCTAGTTTTTGGGGCTCATCTTCGAGCACACCAACGCCTAAACAACCTCCACAACAAAAAAAAATAAGCCTTAAAGAAATCCTCGAGGTCGTAAAGAAACAACTTGAGGAATTAAAAAAGATACATGAATCTATAACGGGAAACCAAAAATTCGACACTAAAAAACTTAAAAATTCACAAACAGATCAGAGCAGTTTTTTTCTCAAAAATCCCGAGACGCTCTACAATAGAAATAAACCTTCTGCTCTATCTACATCACTTGAAAATATTTTAAAAGAAGAGGAAATTCCTGCCTCTATCCATGAATCTAGTAGTTTCATCAACAAACGGATCCAATATGCAGCCATCACTGATAAAGCCGTAAGTTTAAAGACTTTTCAAGAAGCAAACAATCGTTTTCAGCAAATTGAAGAACTATTAAACGAAATCAAGACAACAAAAGATCTAAAAAGTATTGCCGATTTACAAGCACATATAATTGGGATGCTCGCTAAGCTACAAAATGAAGTAGCGAAACTACAAATGGTCGCACATTTACGCAACGCTGAATATACACTTATCAAACAGCAGAAGGATAAGCATAACATAAAAATTTTGAATAGTAAAAACACAAAAATGCCTACCATAAGATTTATTAGATAAAGCTTTTTATAATAACATTTTGTATATTATTTTTTCTGTATGCTCGTAAAAAGCAAAAGTTAATGCATAATACTTAGTTCTCTCTCATAGACTGAAAAGGTCTACGAAATCTAAATGCATCCTAAAAAAATTCAACGAAAAATGCTTAGAGAAATCATATAAAAAATTGAAAATTTGTTAAAGAGGAATGCCATGAACTTTACTGTATTCACGCAACTTTTCAATAAAATTGATCAGATAACACAAACATATGTCACGGATATTTCCTCAAAAGCAATTGTTACAATCACACCCTTTGTATCAATCGGCCTCACAATCGCTTTCATCATCTATG
>NZ_JAQITG010000029.1:936-13690 GCF_028618615.1 Bartonella sp. AU15XJBT | reverse complement strand
TCAAGAATGGCATCCGGGAATTATTGGTATTCTTGCTTCCCGCCTTAAAGAGCGTTTTTTTTGTCCTGTTTTTGCTATCGCTTTGAAAGAAGATGGAAATGGCGTAGGGTCAGGACGCTCAATTCATGGCATAGATTTAGGAGCACTCGTTCGTGAAGCTGTTACCCTCAATTTATTAGAAAAAGGAGGGGGGCATAGTATGGCAGCAGGAATTACAATTCAATCGACAAAAATTGAAACTTTTCGAAAATGGCTAGAAGAAAAAGTTTCTGTCATGGTTTCACAATTACATGCAAAAAAATCTCTTCGTATAGATGGTTCTCTTTCTGCTTCTGGTGTCAATCAAGCACTCTTTGAGTTGCTTGAAAAGGCGGGGCCTTTTGGGACAGGGAATGCGACACCTGTTTTTGTTCTTCCCTCTCATCGATTGGTGAACCTATCTGAAGTTGGAAAAGGACATCTTCGTCTCATTGTATCTAATGGGGAAGGCAAAAAACTGCAAGGAATAGCTTTTCGTGCTGTAGGGACAGCGCTTGGTGATTTTCTGTCGAGAAATATTGGTGAAATGATTCATTTAGCGGGTCATCTTAGTTTGAATTATTGGAATGGAACGATCAATCCGCAACTGCGCGTGATTGACGCTGCTGCAGTGATTTAAAAGAGATATTTTTTACATTAGATGTCTAAATTAGAAGCAAAAGTAGAGTTTTCTTGTATAAAACGAAATCGTGCTTCTGGTTTTGTTCCCATGAGACTTTCTACAGTCTTTTTCGTTTCTTGAATTTCCACGGCATCAATAGAAACACGAAGCAATGTACGTTTTTGAGGATGCATCGTTGTTTCTTTAAGTTGTTCCGCGCGCATCTCACCCAGCCCTTTAAAACGCCCGATTTCAATTTTAGCTTTTCCCGTAAATTCAGTTTTGAGCAATTCATCCTTATGGATGTCATCGCGTGCATAAGCAACTTTTCCTCCTTGCGATATTCTATAAAGGGGAGGGACGGCGAGATATAAATGTCCTTGATGAATAAGGTCAGGCATTTCTTGAAAAAAGAAGGTAATGAGCAGTGAGGCAATATGAGCACCATCAACATCTGCATCTGTCATGATGATAATCCGTTCATATCTGAGATCTTTTTCACGATATTTAGAGCGTGTTCCACATCCAAGAGCAAGGATAAGATCGCTAATTGTTTGGCTTGAGTTCATTTTTTCATGTGCAGCACTGGCGACATTGAGGATTTTGCCACGAAGAGGTAAAATTGCTTGGTTTGCTCTATTTCTCGCTTGTTTGGCTGATCCTCCTGCGGAATCCCCTTCAACAATGAATAATTCAGCACCCGCAGCATGGTTTTGGCTACAATCTGCAAGTTTACCGGGCAGACGTAATTTACGGACAGCAGTTTTTCGACTTATTTCTCTATCTTGGCGTCGTTTAACACGTTCTTCAGCACGTTCAATAACCCAATCGAGAAGTTTTGTTGCTTCTTGAGGGGAGTTTGCCAACCAATGATCAAAAGGATCGCGGATTGCACTCTCAACAATACGCTGTGCTTCAATGGTTGCTAATCGATCTTTTGTTTGTCCAACAAATTCAGGGTTGCTGATAAAGACAGAAAGTATTGCGGCTGTTGAAATCATAATATCATCAGATGTAATGATTGCTGCGCGCTTGTTGCCTATTAACTCAGCGTAGGATTTCAATCCACGTAAAAGAGCTTGACGTAATCCTATTTCGTGTGTTCCACCTTCTCCTGTAGGAATAGTATTACAGTAAGATTGCACACAAGAATCACCACCATGCCAAGCGATGGCCCATTCAACACAGCCATGACCATTATTTTGTTGTGTTTTACCAGAAAAAATTTCTGACGTTACGCGATATTCATCTTTTAGTGACGCAAGTAAATAGTCTTTAAGCCCATTGGGAAAATGAAAAACAGCTTTTTCAGGAATATTTTTAACGCCTTCAAGTATGACGGGATCACAAGTCCAGCGAATTTTTACGCCGCCAAAAAGATAGGCTTTTGAGCACGCCATTTTATAGATTTTTTCTGGATCAAAAGCTGCTTTTTCACCAAAAATTTCATGATCAGGATGAAAACGAACGCGCGTACCACGGCGATTATAAACATCCCCCAAATCTTCCAATTCAGATTGAGGAATACCGCGTGAGAAACGTTGGCGGTAAAGTTTTCGTTCTCGTGCAACTTCAACTTCCATATCATCAGAAAGAGCATTGACGACAGAAATTCCTACCCCATGAAGTCCGCCCGCAGTTTGATAAGCTTTTCCATCAAATTTTCCTCCTGAGTGAAGTTGTGTCATAATAACTTCAAGGGTAGATTTGTCAGGCATTTGAGGATGATTTTCGACAGGAATACCGCGTCCATTATCTGTAACGGTTATATAACCGTTCCTATCTAATGACACTTCAATGGAGTCTGCATAACCAGCAACAGCTTCATCCATCGCATTATCAATAATTTCGGCAAATAAATGATGAAGTGCTTTACTGTCTGTTCCACCAATATACATTCCAGGGCGTAAACGTACAGGCTCTAAACCCTCAAGCACTCGAATAGAGAGGGCATTATAGTCGTCTTCTTGCGTATTTTTTGCACTTTTTTTTGAAATCATCCCTTTTGATTTCGTTGGAGATTGCAGAGTGCTTTCTTTTGTATTTACCCGAGATTGGGCTTTATTTAAAACACTAAAAAGATCCTTGTTGTTATCGCTCATAGCGTTTAACTATATACCTCATAAAATAAAATATTCATTAAAATAAATTTTATGCCTGTTTTTTATTTAAAAATCAATGCACTTAGGAAACATCAATTGTTGGACCAAAAATTTGTTCAAAAGCGTGTTTGAGTGCAATATCAATATCATGCATTGTTACAGGGCACCCTAGATCAAGAAAGCTTGTGACACCGTGGTTTGTAATTCCACAAGGCACAATTCCTGAATAATGAGATAAATTAGGATTAACATTGATAGAAACGCCATGAAAACTTATCCATTTGCGCACTCGAATGCCAATCGCCGCAATTTTATCTTCGGAAGAAAGATCATGTTGTTTTGATGGGCAATGAGACTGTTTAACCCAGACACCAACGCGATCTTCTCTACGTTCGCCTTTAATATTAAAGCTTGCAAGCATCTGTATGATCCATTCTTCTAATGCACTAATGAAAGCACGAATGTCTTGTTTTCGACGTTTAAGATCAAGCATAATATAAGCAATACGCTGTCCTGGACCGTGATATGTAAACTCGCCCCCACGTCCTGCTTCATAAACAGGGAATAAATGAGGAGCTAAAAGATCTTTTTTATCTGCACTTGTACCTGCTGTATAAAGGGAAGGGTGTTCAAGAAGCCAAACTTGTTCATGGGCAGTTTTTGCAAGAATTTTTTCCACACGCTCTTGCATATAACGCAGCGCTTCAGGATACTCAACCAAATGATCACTTATTTTCCATTCAACGGGTGGATTTCCTAGAATAGCATTAAAATGATGTGATAAGTGACTACGATCCCTATGTTTTAATTCAAATGTCATTGGCAATATTTATCTTAATGTTTGAGTTTGTATTGTAATCAGAAAAATAACAAAAGCATAAGATTAAGAGATACTTTATGAGAATTGCAATGAATTTTATTTAAAAAACGCGTTATGCTCGTTTTACCATCTTCCTGTTGCACCACCACCACCTGATGATCCACCACCACCTCTAAATCCTCCTCCTCCTGAATGTCCACCAAAGATTCCACCAGAGGCTCTACCGCTCGTATTTAAGTTTAAAAACCAAGGTGTGAAAATAATACCCATCCAAAGATACTTTCGTGGACCTACTTTCTGACCAAAAATCACAGCCAAAATGGGCAAACCAACTGCTATAAAGAGAATGAAAAACAGGATTGTATTTATAATCATTTCTTCTTTTGCAGCTTGTTTACGTTGTTCTTCAACAGCTTTAGCCTTTTGATTGATTCGAAAAGAAAAATCAGCATCGCTTTGTGTGATCACTTTGATAATTGCATGAACCGATTCGACAATTCCTTTTTGATAATTTCCTTCACGAAAATTAGGAATCATGAAGCTATTCATGATGACAGAGGAAATGGCATCTGTTAGTTCTCCCTCCAGACCGTAACCTACTTCAATACGTGCTTCACGTTCATTGGGTGCAATGACGATTAATACGCCGTTATTGATCTGTTTTTGACCTAACTTCCATGTGCGAAAAAGAGAATTGCTGTATGTCTCTATATCATTGCCCGAAAGAGTAGGGAGTGTTATAAGAACAATTTGATCTCCCGTTTTCTCTTCGAGTGTAGCGAGCTTTTCCGTTAAATTTCTCTTTGTTGCAAGATCAAGTAAATGAGCCATATCATTGATATAGCCGGTTAAGGGAGGAAATTTAGTGTGTGCGTAAGTGACATTCCCCAATGCAATGATCAAGCATAGAATGCTCAAAGGAACCCATAAACGTAGAAAAAAACGACGTTGTATAGCGTGTTGAAATGATTTCATTAATTAAAATTAACCTTTGGTGTTTGTTGGCTATCCGTATCAATGGTAAAAGTTGGCATAGGTTTAGCATCACGAAACCATAATTTTGCCCAAATCATTGTCGGCATTGTTTTGAGCGCAGTATTGTAGGCACGGACTGTTTCGATATAATCGCGGCGCGCAACGGAGATACGGTTTTCAGTTCCTTCTAGTTGTGATTGAAGGGCAAGAAAGTTCTGGTTTGCTTTAAGATCCGGATAGTTTTCGACAACTGCCATAAGCCGCGAAAGTGCACTTGATAAATTTGCTTGATTTTTGAGATATTGCTGCATAACTTCCGGATTATTCAACATATCTGCATTAATGTTGACTTGTGTTGCTTTGGCACGTGCTTCAATGACATTTGTGAAAACGTTTTGTTCATGGGCTGCGTAAGCTTTAACTGTTTCTACAAGATTGGGGATGAGATCTGTACGGCGTTGATATTGATTGAGCACTTCACTCCATGCTGCGTGTGCTTTTTCTTCAGTTGTTGGTATGGTATTAAATCCGCAGCCACTTAAAAGTGGAATTAATCCTGCCAAAAAAATAATGATTGAAAATTGTTTTAATATTTTAAACATTGAAGAAGTTTGTACATTTAACATAAAGATGTCTCCACAGATATTTTATATATTATATAGGGTTTATCTTCTTGGTGGAAAGTATTTCGAATTTTATAAACAGATACCCTTATCAATAAATTGATATCTCTCTGCACTTTTAGCACGCTTAAGTGATGTGTTGATATAAAAATATAGATGTCATCTTGTGAAAGATCAATAATATTCATATCAATTATTTTTACAGAAGATTATATTATTTTCGTAGTATTTTTTTGTTTTAGAATGTAGCAGATAACAATTGAGGAAGAGAAGAATATAGGCATCAAGCTTATAGAAAGGAGAGGAAGTTTTCCTTTTTCCTCCTTTAGAAGTTATGCTTAACCTATTGAATAAAAAGGCTTTTAAATTATGGATATCAACAATTGTGAAGAAAGGGGAAAATCCTATGTTGCAAAACGTTCAACCGCAAAGTGAAAAGTTTGACGGATTAGCGGGTGATTATGATCGTTCTTGCTACCCTCTCGCCTTATTGAAGACCATGTTTCTTCCTTTTAAGAACAAAAAACATTTGTCGATCGTGGATGTAGGTGCTGGGACCAGGCATTA
Source organism: Bartonella sp. AU15XJBT (assembly GCF_028618615.1). NCBI lineage: Bacteria > Pseudomonadati > Pseudomonadota > Alphaproteobacteria > Hyphomicrobiales > Bartonellaceae > Bartonella > Bartonella sp. AU15XJBT. Next base: position 7,963 of record NZ_JAQITG010000029.1, on the reverse strand, counting down.
CATGAGAGGGGATTGTTAAACTTTTAGGGAATGAGCACCAATCTCATGCTATCAATATATCGGTAGATATGATTAAGAAGGGGTGAAGAAAATTTTCTACGGTACAGTGGTATCAAAGTCAAGCTGAAGACTTATTGCTTCAAATTGGCGAGGTCTATCTTGTTGCTGTGGCACAGGCGTTTTAGCGGATGGATCCGCCCTAAGTTGCTTTGGCGTTGCTTCAGATCAATTTCGAGCCAATGGTGTTATGGCGGTTGTTCAAAATAATCGTGATTTCAAGCATAGCGAATTTCTAGACGTTTATGAGGCATTGTTAGAGAAGATCCGTTCGAACTATTTCCGTTATTATCGTAATTTTGATTTTTTACAGGAAATGAGTGATGGTTTTGGAAAAAAACAGAAAATATTTCTTTTCATACACATAACTGAATAATGACAATCCCGTCTGAATCTTTTATTGGAATGAGCTGCTCTTTAACGCAAGCTCAACGCGCTATTGTGCGCTGTAGGGAAGAATATTTGCCGAAATTGGTTGCATTGGTAAAAAATATGAAGAGCAAGGAAGTTTGGAGCTTTATATGTATACAAATAATCTGATATCGATGATGCTTTTTTACCGTTTAGCGCATCAGAGTAGGCTTTGTTCAGGAAATTCGCGCATTATTAAGGCTCATTTTGAGGGGAAAAACAGTTTTTTTGCACTTAACGGCTGCCTCAGTACATCTGATCTTTACTGTCTACTTCACATGTGAGAGTTCTCAACAGAAAACTTATGAACTGCATTATGGCATTTAAGGAAAAGTATCTTTACTATAATTTGGCAGTAGGTTTTACACTAAGTAGGAAGAGGGGGATTTTTTGTTTTTATAATTATTTTTTACTATTAAAGTTTTGTTAAAATAGATTTTGACAGGAAAAAGTATAAAAATTATCATAATCAGAATTTTCTCGTCTATATTGATGTTTTGAATAAGTTTTTTTAATTTTCAAGTTTCGTTGAAAATACTGCTCTATCTTCAAGAGAAGGTTTAATTTTTGCAATCATGATAGATTGTGACAGCTATCTATCTAAGTTTTCATAAGTTTAGTAGGAATAATTTTGCGATAAATTCATGAAGTCCCCTCATCTTTACGTTTAATAAAAAAAGCTAGCCTGCATCATCACACACTTTGCCATCTCCCAATGTCGCGACAGCCCTTGATACGGTTCATAAGAGGCATTTTTAGTCTTTTCTTGTACAGTTTCACTCCCCACGCCAATCTCGCTTGTGTTCTGCAAGAAACATGATTTTGATTGATTTAACATAAATAGATTTGGAATGAGAGAATCTTAAGACATTCGCTCTCTCATTCAATATGCGTAACGCTAGATTGTCATTATATATTGATTTACTATCTATTATTTAAAATTCACAGCCTTTGTTGTGTTTGTCAATATCTCATTTTCATTTGTCGTTAACCATTCTATTTTTTGGCAATACCTTTATTCTAAGGAATGGCTTTTAAAAAAGCATTTTCGTTTAAAGAGTAATTATATCTTTTTTGTTTTATAGAAGGATCAATAATGCTAAGAATTACTCTTTAATTAAAAAAGAAAGAAAATTATGACGATTATACTAAAACCGGGTAAGGTAACACTTAGCGAACTTGAAGCTATTTATTTTAATGGTGAAATCAGTAAGCTTCATCATGACACGCATTTAGCTATCGAGAAAGGAGCGCAGCGCATTGCTGAAATTGTTGCTGGAAGTGAGCCTGTGTACGGTATTAATACTGGTTTTGGGAAGTTGGCTTCCATTAGAATTGATGCGGACAAAGTCACTATTTTACAGAGAAATCTTATTTTGTCCCATTGTTGTGGGGTAGGAGATCCTCTCGCTGAAAATATTGTGCGTTTGATGATGAGCTTAAAGCTTATCTCTTTAGGAAGAGGGGCGTCTGGGGTTCGTTTAGAGTTGGTAAATTTGCTGGAAAATATGCTTGAAAAGGGTGTTATTCCTGTCATCCCAGAAAAAGGATCTGTTGGCGCTTCAGGTGATCTTGCTCCACTTGCTCATATGGCGGCTGTTATGATGGGAGAAGGAGAAGCGTTTTTTCAAAATATTCGTATGAGTGGAGCACTTGCTTTAGAGAAAGCAGGGTTATCCCCTATTATTTTAGAAGCAAAGGAAGGTCTAGCCCTTATTAATGGGACTCAAACATCAACAGCACTTGCACTTGCCGGACTTTTTCGAGCTTATCGGGCATTGTGTGGTGGATTGTTGGCTGGGGCTTTAACGACAGATGCTACCATGGGATCAACGGCGCCATTTCATCCTGATATCCATATTTTGCGAGGCCATTATGGGCAGATTGCCGTATCGAAAACATTAGAAAAGCTTGTAGAGGATTCAGAAATTCGTGCCGCACATTTACGGGGTGATGAGCGTGTTCAAGATCCTTATTGTATACGTTGCCAGCCACAGGTTATGGGGGCATGTTTTGATATTTTGCTAGCAGCAGCAAAAACACTGGTTATTGAAGCAAATGCTGTTACAGATAATCCGTTGATTTTAAGGAATGGTGAAGTTGTATCAGGTGGGAATTTTCATGCTGAGCCTGTCGCGTTTGCTGCTGATCAGATTGCTCTTGCTTTGTGTGAAATAGGATCTATTTCTCAACGGCGTATTGCCCTTATGGTTGATCCAGCAGTTTCTTATGGTCTTCCAGCTTTTTTAGCGCACAATGCAGGTCTTAATTCAGGTTTTATGATCGCTGAAGTAACAGCAGCAGCTTTAATGTCTGAAAATAAGCAAATGGCTCATCCTGCTTCCGTTGATTCAACACCAACTTCAGCTAATCAAGAAGATCATGTTTCAATGGCTTGCCATGGTGCTCGTCGGTTATTGGTAATGAGCGAAAACCTTTTTACACTTATTGGCATTGAAACGCTTATTGCAGCACAAGGAATTGAATATCGTGCACCTTTAAAAACAAGTACTCTTTTGCGATCTGTTATGGAACGTTTACGCAAAAATATTGCTTCTCTTAAGGAAGATCGCTATCTGGCTCCAGATCTTCATCAAGTCCATATACTTGTACGTGAAGGGCACTTATTATCTGTTTTACCAGAAATAGTTTTTCCTTCATTAAGTTTTCAATAATATTGGTTTTAAGGCCAATGCTGAAGGGCAGATATGAAATTTTAAAACTTCCTTCATATAAAAATATAGAAGATCGATACTATATTTAAATTATTTAATAAATTATGTATTTATTTACTGTATATATCTATTGTTTTTAGTCAAATAGATATTTTATAGTGCTCTAAATTTATCATCATAATTTTATAGAAACTATAAAATTGAAGAACCCATACTTTCTGATTTCTATCAGAATTTTTAATATAAGTTAAATAATATCCGCATTATATATTGTGATATTATATTTTTATAAGTACAAATTATATTATAGGAATTGTTTTAAGTAAAATAAAAACTTTACTATATATTCTTCTTATTTGTTAATACTTTATGAGTTTTATAGTTCATTTTTGGTATTTTAAATAAAAAAGGAGAAAGAAATGTTTAAAAGTGCTAGATTATGCGTTTTAATGACAGTTCTTTTTTGTTTTTTGCAAATATTTGAGGTTCATGCAAATTTTAGGAGAGATAGTTTTCCAGAGGAAATTTTCATTGTGATAGTGTCTCAAGAGAAAGAGCCTCTTGTTTTGGCGAAAAACAAAGGTTTTATTGCTATCTCAGGACAAACTCCCAGAGGCAAGGAGAATGCTATCATCGGACCAACAGTCAAAGATGCTATTTTTACCCTATATTTTTTTTTCATTGGAAAGCTTGTAGTTAGAGCAGTTGAAGTCCTTAAAAGATGGGCTGTAGATACACTTTCTCATACTTTTGAAAACTGGCGAGATTCGTATTATCACTGATTGAGCTACTCAATTGGCGTTAAAAGTTTGTTTTATAGACCCAAAGAGAGTTTGTTTAAAGTAACAAAAAAATTAATTGTACGCATCGTTAATGCGCCTGTTATGAATTTTTAGGCTTTTATTTCGGTGCACTGAAATAGAAGCCTTAAGTGTTCATACTACATTAAGGCTAATTTTCTCTGTAAAAAACTAGAGAATACGAAATGAATTAAATGACAATTATAAAAAAATTCATTATCACTTTATTTAAATAAAATAATACGAAATTGCAGGCTATAAAAGCTGAATAATTCGCAATAAAAGTATTTTTTCATTGTTTAGAGCAAAGTGTTGGACTGGCTGGTCTTCGATGTTTTTTGAAATATATTTGTGAAAAAAAACATGAGGCTTTATTTATCATAAAGCTGTTATCGTGGTGTGGATTTTGTCAGCATTTCAATAAAGAAGGAAAGAAATGGCAATAAATGAACTGAAACGAGGGATGAGTAAGCGCCAAGTTATTTTTTTAGCTCTTGGCTCTGCTATTGGAACAGGTCTTTTTTATGGGTCTGCACAGGCAATTAAGCTTGCGGGTCCTAGTGTTTTAATTGCCTATTGTATTGCTGGTTTAGCTATTTTTATGGTTATGCGGGCTTTAGGAGAAATGATACTGCATAATCCATTGCCTGGTTCTTTTGCGCGTTATGCGGCAAATTACATATCGCCATTAGCAGGTTTTTTAACGGGTTGGACATATGTATTTGAGATGATTCTTGTTGGTTTGGCTGATATTACAGCTTTTGCGACTTATATGGGGTTTTGGTATCCTGATGTTGCTCCTTGGGTATGGGCACTGAGTATTACATTAATCATCACAGGTATTAATTTAGCTGCTGTAGAAGTCTATGGTGAACTAGAGTTTTGGCTGTCTTCTATTAAAGTTATCGCGATCATTGCGATGATTATTTTAGGAGTAGCAATTATTTTTTTGGGGTGGGGTGAAGGTGCAGATTCTTCCACTGTTACTGTTCATAATTTATGGAAGAATGGTGGTATTTTTCCCAATGGCTGGTTTGGTTTTTTAGCTTGCTTTAGTGTTGTTGTTTTTGCTTTTGGTGGCATAGAAATCATTGGCATGGCAGTCATGGAAGTTCAAAACCCTCATCAAACGATTTCAAAGGCAATTAATTCTACTCCAGTTCGTATTTTGCTTTTTTATGTCATGACGTTAGCTATTTTAATGTCTCTTTATCCTTGGAATGAGATTGGTCTTATGGATAGTCCTTTTGTATCCATTTTTGAAAATCTTGGGATTTCATATGCAGCAAATATTTTAAATATTGTTGTTGTTACAGCGGCTATTTCGGCAATGAATAGTGGAATGTATGGTGCTTGTCGTATGATCCATGGTTTATCACAGGAAGGTTATGCTTTGAAAAAGTTTCAATATTTATCAAAAAACGGTATACCAGTTTTTGTTATTTTGATGATCTTCGCTATTTTTCTCCTTGGTGCTGTCCTTAATTATTTTTATCATGAAAAACTTTTTTTTCTTATTGCAGCAATGGCAACATTTGCGACGGTTTTTGTTTGGATGATGATTCTACTTTCGCAAATTTTTATGCGAATTAAGATGCCTAAAGAAGCACAGAATAGTTTAAACTTTCCTATTCCTTTTTGGCCGATAGGGTCAATTTTTTCTATTTTATTTATGTTTTTTATTTTTATTCTCTTATGGCTCTTCGATGAGACACGACCAGTTTTAATTGTCGGTATTAGTTGGATTGCTTGGCTTGTTATTTGTTTCTATGTCCTTAAACTTTATAATTTTAAGCAAAAGAAACTGCAGTAAATAAAGATTCAACTAAAAAGAAATAGCTGTTGTTTTCAGAAGAACGGGTATTTGATCATGATCCTCTAAAGATTGGAATAATTTAGATTGAAAACAATCTATTCGTTATCATTTTGTTTTGGAGTTTTTTGTGAGCCATTGCTTATGATAACGCCCCAATCATATAAATATCAGATATTTTTTGATGGTGAGCTGTGCCATTAATAGCCATGCCATCAATATAAGTATCTCCTGTTAAAATGCCTGACAGTACGAACATATTTTACTAGATAGTATAGAGAAATATTTTTTCTAAATTTATTAATGAAGTTATGTTTCACAAGAAAAGTTATTTTGAGAATTATCTTTATTGTTTGATTTAGTTTTTTTCATCGATACTCAACTGAGCCAATAATTTATTTTATAAGTTTTTTTAAAATTGAGTTTTTAAATTTTATTATTTAAGGAATCGCTGATCTTTTAGAAGCGAAGGTGAAATTCTTTATGCAGTTTCTTGTAAAGAAGAGCTAGAGGCTTTTGCGTCTTTTAAAAGGATATTGCAGTTATTATGGGCGAAAGAGAAGGATTTTTTTATTATCATTTTTTCAAAGAGAATTGGCGCTGCTAGAAAATAGCAGATAACAGAAGCATTGGGGGATTGTATTATTGTGTTTGCAAAAGCTTTAATAAAGAAACAGTAAGGTATCACGATAAAATCTCATAGAAAAGTCAATCTAAGAAAACGATGAGCGTGTGAACATTTTTTCACGATCCTGTTATTGCTACCAAAAGAGTAGGGAGCAGGCTTACTTTTTATAAGGTTATATTTCATTGACTGTTTTTCGCGGATTTTTGTTACAATGTTAATAATATTGATACAGGGCTAATTTTTATCACAAGTGGAAGAGGACCAAATGCGTTTTTGCAACTGTATTTAGGTACAAAATTATGTAATATTACCAGGTGTACAAGAACACTACGACTAGCAAGAGCAATCCTCAAAAAGTGGCTTTTTGCATGAAAAATCTTCCGATACATCTGAATCCCATACAACAACGGTTTCCTCTATCCTTGGGGCGACGAGCAACATTATTACGCAATCAGACAAAGAGACCACAATCACGGCTTCTCATATGATTGCCAATGAAGATATCAATGTGGCAGGACAAAGCGTGACGATTGATGGCATGACAGATCACCATGAGAGCCATTCAGAAACCCATGAAACAGGTTTTGGTGTGGGATCAGGCAAGGGTTTTGTTTCGATATTTGGGAGTGAGGGAAAGGTGCAA